>JAESUJ010000047.1 GCA_016763165.1 Candidatus Babeliales bacterium | reverse complement strand
ATCTGTTATGAATGCGTTATTGCTTCAATACGAACAGGGAGGGCATGTTGCTGAGACATGGTGTGCTGGTTCATATGCACATATTCCAGGATTGGTAACATTTTTTAGTACCTATCTAAATATAGAATGCCGCCTTTTTGAGTCAGAAAAAATAACAGAAAATAAAAAAATTGTTTATAAAGGGAAGTCTATTGGTTCATGGACTCCTTTTACCAATGCTCTAGGTGCCGCAATTGTTCCTGAAAATCAAGAACATTTTTCATTATCTGGATCGTTGTTACAAAAAAAACAAGAAAGTTTTTTATTTCATCTATGGGGAACAGCTTTAGTTATTATGTGTACTGTTTTATTAGGAATCGGTGGTCACAGTTTTTATTATTTGCGTAATTTGCAAGGAACGTTAGTTTATCTTGAGAATAAAGATATTGAGTTGCTTCGGCCTCTATTACAAGTGAAGAATAAAAAAAAATCGATTAAGTTAACGCTTAAACGTGCACAAACAATGGCAGAAACAGCATTAAAAGAGAAAGAAGATGCTTGGCAGGAATTGCAAAAAAATGGCATAACACCATTGGAAGTCTGGTACGAGCTGACTAAACTTTTTGATAAAAATCGTTTTGACGTTAAGGTCGAAATGATTACAATGTCTAGAGAAGATGGTCCATTGAAAATAGACGTTACAGGTATTTTCAGATCAAAAACAGGAAGCGATCATTTTACGCATTTTGCAGATTTTGAAAAACGTTTTTCAGAAGCTCGACTACTTGCTCTTGATGGATTAAATGAGTCATTAACAGATGATGGAAGTGTACAGTTTAATACGCTCTTTAAAATACGAGAATTATGAAGTATTTAGGATTTATTTCAACAATAGTTGAGACATATTTATCATATAATCGACAAAAACGATTATACATGATTATGGCAACAGCAGGAATATACCTTTTTTTCCTTGGTGGAATAGTCTGGTATGTATCAGATTCTGCTGATATTATCATACAAAATATTCGTCAAGTTCATCGATTGAAAAAAAAAATGTTGCATTGATTGCTCGATATGAAGCGGCTCAAGAAGAAGAGAAGTTGTTTATAGAAAAGGTAAATCAACGTAAAGATATGAGTATTAAAACATATTTTGAAAAGTTCATTAAAGATAACAGTATTTCTCCGGAGGGGAATTGGGCTGAAACTGAAAAAAATCCAATCCCAGATAATGACTTATTTGAAGAAGAAACATTGCGAGCATCCTTTAAGTCGATGAGAGCTGAAGCAATTGTGAGTATTTTATCATCAATAGATAAAGAAAATATTGTTGAAATAGATAGCGTTGTTTTGAGAAAAGAAGAAGCGCTTATTGCACTTGATCTTGTACTTACAATGAAGAAATTTAAAAAAGTTGTTGAAGAAACATAAAAATAGATAATGGAAACAAGATGATAAAAAGAGAACCTTTCTTTTATGTTTTAATCAGCATAATTTGTGCTTTGAGTCGGTTATTAATAGCAGATAGAGCTATAGAAAATGAAGCGACTGATGCATTAAAACATATAATTGTAGAGGAAGAAGAAAATAATATTATGCGGCACAAAAGCGATATTTTTTTGGATAATGAAGAAGAAGATGCTGATGATTTAATCAAAGAAGCCATTGCTGCTGTTAAAGAAATCGAAGAGAAGAAAAAAAAAATTGAACTTAAAGATGGGTTTGGTTCAGCAAAACCTAAGGAAGATGATATTGCAGATATTAATTTGAATTTGGGTGAGGTTTCTTTAGCGAGTCTCGTTTTGTACATAACTAAACGTACAAATTTAAGTATTATTCCTGAAAAAAATCTTGAACAGATCAAAGTTTCATTGAGGACAGAAGAGCCGTATACATTGGAACAAGCGCTTGCGTTGTTACATACATTGCTTGATAAGCATGGTTATAGCATGATTGAAGTTGCTGGAATTCAGCGCATTGTTCCTCGTATGGGAGCGCAACAACAACCATTACCATTTTATTCTTCTGCTGATGGAGTAGAGCCTGAAGATCTTCCGGATACTGATGCGCTCATTCGATATATGTATTATTTAAAAAATATTAAAGCGATCATGGCGCGTGATATCTTAGTAAATGTTTTGGGTGATAATACAGTTGAAATGAAGCAAGACTTAGATGTTATTATAATGACACAAAAATCAAATTCTATTAAATTCGGAATGAAGTTAATTAAAGAGCTTGATCAAGGTGGCCTTCGTCAGGCAATTAAAATGATTAAATTGCAACATACAGATCCTGAAATAATCGTACGACTTTTTGATGAAATCATTGGTAGAAAACAAGAGCAAGAAAGTATTCGCTTTGCTGCTGCTGCTGGAAAAAAAGAATCGGCATACTTTTCTCCTAATACAAAAATTATTGCAGATTCTGAACGTTTTTATCTGATTTTGATGGGTCAAGAGCATGATATCGATCGAATTATTGAGTTTGTTAAAATTTTTGATCGTCCCGATGAAGCTGATGATTCTCGTCTTTGGACTATTAATTTAAAATACATGGAAGCTGATCGAGCACGTGCTTTAATTGAGCGTGCAATTCGCCTTCCACAAGGAACAACTGATAAGCAGAGTCTGACTAGTTTTAAATTTTTTGAAGATGTGGTTATTGCAGCAGAAACGCCAAAAAGTGGCAATCAGGCAAACTATGGAAGTGGCAATCGTTTAATTATTGCATGCAATAAAGAAGCGCGGCCTGCATTGAAAAAATTAATTGATTCAATAGATAAGAAGTATCCTCAGGTTGCTATTGAAATAATGATTGTTGATGTAACTCAGAGTCTTGCAAAAGAGTTGAGTGTTCAACTTCGGAATAAGACAGCTGATCTTATCAATACTGGTATTGATTTCCATTCAGCTCAAGCAGCAGATTCGATTATTACTGGTGAGAATTTGCGATCGAACCTTGCTTCTGTGATTAAAACTGATGCGGTACCATTAACTCCTCAAGGAGCTGTTTTTACTATTGGAGACCCGGGGAGTAGTTTTGAGAATGGAAATATTTGGATGTATATTCGTTCTTTATTGAATGAAAAGCAGACTAATATTTTATCGCAACCGTTTCTGATTGTAAATAATCGTGAACCATGCAACATTCAGTCGAATGAGCTTCGTCGAGTTGATGGTGATATTGTTGGAGCAACTGGTATTCGTGGGAACTTAGCGAAGGTTGATCTTGAAGCAAATACAACAATTAACATAGTTCCTCGAATTAATGCTGATGGTGTGATTGATTTAACAATAGATATAAACTTAGTTGATTTTCTTGCTGACTCAGGAACAAATAGTCAGCCGAGTCGTCAAGTTCGTCGTTTAAATACACGAGCAAGTATGGCAGAGGGTCAAGTATTAGTGTTGGGTGGATTGAATAGAACGCAACAGGACCAACATTTTTGGCACACACCAGGATTCGAAAAAATTCCAATTTTTGGAAATCTGTTTAAAGGGCGGCAGAGAACTCATACGAAGCGGAATTTATTTATCTTCATACGGCCAAGCATTATTAAACCTCGCGATGAGGGAACTCCTGATGATTACACACAAATGAAGATTGATTACGCAAAATATCAGGTTTTGAATGTTGATGCATATTCTGGAAGTAAAGATCCTATTCAGCGCTGGTTTTTCAAACCTCGCAATCAAGATGTTAAACAGCGTTTGAAAGATGTTAGGGCTGGTATTTTTAGACCAATTGATGATTTTAAAGAGGGTAAAGTTCAGCCAGCTGAAGTTAATATCAAAAAAGATCCGTATTTTCAAGATTCATTAAAGCTTGCTCAATATAAGCAAAAAGTGAAATCAAAGCGTAGAAAGAAGATTGCACAACCACGTCCTGAACCGATTATTTTTGTAAAAAATGATAACAAAAATAGAAAAAAGAATGAAAAGAAAACAAGTCCTGTTAGCCAACAATTTCGTGTTGAGGGCAAGCCAAAATCTAAGAGCATTTTCTTTAAGAAGCCATTAGAAAATCTTCCAAGGAGAGCATAATTTATTGTTCTCCTTTTTTTTAAATATAAGGAGTGGGTGATGTCTACTTTGTTAGTTAGAAATATCTTTTTTATATTTTTTTTTTCATCAGTTGCTCAAGGAGCATCTTGGTCTACAACAAAAGTTTTTTCTTGTAGGAATGGAACGACATTTTTAAAAAAGGAAGACTTTGTAGAAAAATATATTCCTTGTATGGCGGCACTTTCTTACAAGTGTTCTAATTCTAAAAAAATTGGAAACATCAATTATGATATGACCTTATCAAGTCAAAATAGTGAATCTTATTTGCGTCAAGTTTGTGCAAAGCAGAATGCCGCAATATACTTGATTTTTGATGAGGAGGAGTTTGAGTATTTACTAGGATACGTGATAGTTTTTTATGATATAAATCAAATTGAGAGCAATCATTTGTATGATGTTTGTGATTCTTGTAAGTTGTTGAATACTTGTTTAAATCCAGTATATATGATTGGATCTTTATCAAGTAAGCTGTATCAAAAGTATGGTAAGTTTATTGAGAATGATATAAAAGCATGTGGATATAATGGAATTGTACTTAGGGATTTATCTACTAACTCATTCATAGGCATAAATGGTTTCGAAGAAAAATTCGTATCATTTTATTCATATTCTTTGCATTATGGGGGTTTAGAACGGTACTTACTACGACCTGAAAATCTTGATGGTAATACGTATAAAGTAAATGTTTGGGTTAAGAATCTTTAAGAAATCTACATTTTTTATCTGAAAAAAATGTGTTTTGATTTGAATCAATGATTGTGTTAATTTAATGATTGTTCAAATAGAAATAAATGTTATAATTGTACAAAGTATATTTT
>JAESUJ010000046.1 GCA_016763165.1 Candidatus Babeliales bacterium | reverse complement strand
TTTTTTTAAAACCTGAAGTTGTTTTTTATCCATGCCCACTTCTTCATGGCCATCTATTAATATTTGAGTAAACTCTTCAGGTGTTATTTTTTTCTTTACAGCAAAACATACAAAAAAACAGAGAACGATATCTAGAAATTATTGAACAAATATTTGATAGTAATATTTTTATTGGTGGCGATACAGTAAAAACATTTGAAGAAAATATCAGCAACTATCTTAACATCTCTCATACCATTGGATGCAACTCAGGCACTGATGCTCTCTGGATGTCACTGAAAGTATTAGGTATAAAACCTAACGACATTGTTATCACCACTCCTTTTTCATTTATTGCATCTAGTAGCGAGATTGTTGCACATAAAGGCATCCCTCTCTTCATTGATATTGATGAAAAAACATTCAACTTGTGCCCTCAAAAAATAGAACATTTTCTGATCACTGAATGTCATCAAGTAGATGAAAAAACTATCCATACAAAAAGTAATCTTTCTGTTGTCGGAATTTTACCAGTTGATTTATTTGGACAACTTGCCGACTATGATGCGATACAATTGATAGCAAAAAAATGGAACCTTTGGATTTTAGAAGATGCATGCCAAGCAATCGGGGCAGAAAAAAATGGAGCTCATGCTGGAAGTTATGGTGATCTTGCAACACTC
Organism: Candidatus Babeliales bacterium; assembly: GCA_016763165.1. Taxonomy (GTDB): domain Bacteria; phylum Babelota; class Babeliae; order Babelales; family CAZZPM01; genus CAZZPM01. The sequence goes on along the minus strand of JAESUJ010000046.1, from coordinate 7,724 downwards.
TCTTTTTATCCAACAAAAAACCTTGGTGCTTCTGGAGATGCTGGTGCAATTGTTACCAACAATGAATCATATAAAACAGCAATTTTAGCGCTCAAAAATCATGGCCGGACATCCCACTACAATTACCAATCACTTGGTATCAACAGTCGACTCGACAGCATTCAAGCTGCACTCCTCAACGAGAAACTAAAACATCTTGATGCTCAGATATTGGCACGACAAACTCATGCAAAACAGTATTCAGACGGACTTGAAAATCAAAAAAATATAATTCTTCCTTCAGAATCTTTTGGATCACATGCATACCATCAATATTCGATACAATTAACAGGGGACCAAGCAGAATCCAATCGTGATGCCTTCATACAACTTCTTGCAGAAAAAGGAATTGGAACTCGTGTTTTTTATCCTGAAACGCTGGATAGTATCTCATTTCTACAGGTTCACTCAGTACAGAATCGATCCTCTCCTCAAGCAGATAAAATAAGCAAAACAATTGTTTCTCTTCCCATCTGGCCGGAGCTCACAAAAAACGAGATTGATCTGATTATTTGTGCTACAATAGAATCGTTAGATATCTTATATAAGACTCATGAACCGCACTTTTTAACGAAACAAATGCAAACATGAATAGTATTGAAAACAGAAAAAAACCGGCTCCATTGATCAGCTGTGAAGGAATTGATGGATCAGGAAAAAGCACTCTTGTACGATTGCTATTGGATTATCTTACCAAGAAAAATCTGTCCGTTTTTTTAACAAAAGAGCCTGGTGGAACGAGACTCGGTAAAAATATCAGACAAATTTTACAACATCATGATGAACCGATAAACCCGATGAGCGAATTTTTATTATTTGCAGCAGATCGAGCTGATCATATAAAAACAGTTGTCCAGCCTCTCATACAAAAAGGCACCTGGGTTATTTCTGATCGCATGCACGATTCATCAGTCGCATACCAAGGATATGGTCGCGGAATTTCTGTCGAACATATTCATCATGTTAATCAATGGGCACTACAAGGAGTTGAACAAGATATAACAATTTATCTTAAGATTGATCCTCAAACAGCCCATGAACGAATCAATGCACGAAATGAAACAAAAACACGTTTTGAACAAGAAACTGAAGAATTCTGGCACTCTGTTATTGATGGTTTTGAATCTATTTTTTCCAAACGAAACAATGTAATCACTGTTGATGCGAAAAAATCATCCGCTGATATTTTTATAGATGTTATTAATCATCCTTTATTTATTAACTTACTGGAATCAGATGCTGTTCAATAATAAAAATCAAGCAACTATTATTGTAACTCCTTCAGAACGAGCTGCTGAAAGCTATATCGAAAAAGGATTGAAAAACCTCTGGTGCAAAACAAAAGAGAGCCCCTGCGGCTGCTCATGTTGTCGTATGATTAAGAACAGAACGTACTTCCATCAAATGTGGATCTCTCCTGAAAAGGGGTATAAAATAGAAGATATCAAACCGGTTCTTCACATCAGCAAATACAGCCGATCAGAAAATGAAAGTTTTGTTTTTATCCTTGATAAAGCAGAAACATTTACACCTGCTGTAGCTAATCGACTTCTGATTTTACTTGAAGAGCCGCCAACTGGGTATTATTTTATTTTAATTACAAAAAATATCAGTGCGATCATTCCAACTATTATCTCACGCTGCTTCATAGAAGTACTTTCAAAACAGCATGACCTAGAACATCTCTCCAAGCTTTGCCAAGCATTCACCGGCATAAACTTGCCACCAATGCAACAACTTTATACAATTTTAAAAGAAGAAAAACCTGATCATCGAGTCAGCAAGCAATATCTGGATATCATCAGATCAATTCACATCAAAGAATCATTCAAACATTACGATCACAAAACATCACGTAACAAGAAAAACAGAATTATCAACCTATTAAATCTGTTTTCTCAGCAGCTGCCACGACAAGGTGGATCTGATCTTTTCTGGAAATTGCTCTATTTTTCATGGCCATCATGACAGGTATCATGATCAAAATATTTCCTTACCAACTCAAAGAATATATTTCTTTCACAAAGTCATGGCTCATTAATTATTTTATTGTTCAAATTATTTTAATGGCTGTCTCTCTCCCCTTTTTAGTTGCATGGGGAATCCCATTTTCATTGGCAAGCATTGTTGGCAATCTTATTTTTACCCCTTTTATTTCTCTTTTTCTTTTTGTCAGCTCTCTCTTTTTTATCTGCAATATTTTTGGTTATGCCCCATCATTTTTAATCTATATTTTAGAAGTAATCAGCAGCATTTGGGTAGAAGCTCTCACCTGTGGATCACCTTCATGGATGGTCTCAATTCCTCATGGATCATCATTGCTTGTCGGACTATACGCATCTATTTTGATCTATGCAAGCGTTACAACCAGATGGCATCAACTGTACAAGAACCCAACCCATATTATAACATTCGCACTTACTCTGATGATTATTTTCTGCTTTGGTAACAACTTTTTCAACTCCTACCATCCTCGTCTTGTTGGTAACAAATTGTTAATTGATCCATCCCCAGATAAAACATTGAAAATATATGATACCGGATTTTTAAGCAGACCCGGATCCATAACTTCAAAAGTCCACTACGATCTAAAAAAAGCTTTAACTGAATCTTACGGCCTGCCCCCGATTGAAGAATATATTTCTGATCGACTGAACAAAAAAACATGTAAAGGACTTGCTGAATTATGCAAAATAACAGAAATAAAGAAAATAATACTGCCTCCACTCAAAAAAATGCCTAAAGATTTCTGGTGGGCTTACTACAGTTTAAAAAGAATAAGTGCTGGAACCAATACTCAAATTATTCATTCACGCTCTGCTCGTAAAACTGTTACCAAAATGCTTGGATCTTCTCCTGCCCAAAAAACACGGTACACAGCACTACAAAATGGCATGTTTGTTTGAAAAAAAATATCATTTTCAAAATATAATTTAACCGTATTACATCCTTCAGGTAGAGCAGTAAAAGAATCTTTAACTGCATCACGACGACCTTCGCCAACCATAAAACCTGCTTTATAGTTTTTACTTGTCCTGCTTAAGCTGGTCAATAACATATCACCTAAGCCTGCAACGCCAATTAAGGTTTCTGACTTTGCGCCTTTGCGCAGACCATACGCATGCAACTCTTGAAATCCCGTTACAAGAGCCAATGCTCGAAGATTTTCTCCGGCACCTGCTCCCATCAACATTCCTACACCAAGCGCAATAATATTTTTAAGAACTCCACCAATTTGAGCGCCAACCAGATCATCAGAATATGTTGTAGCGATATGTTTTCGATCTAAAAGATTTCCAACAAATTGAGCGTAGTTAATATTTTGACTTGCAACACAGAAACCAGAGACATCGCCCTGCATAATTTCTTTTGCAAATGTTGGACCAACAGCAACAACCATTTGATTTAATGCTATACCAAATGTTTGTAATAATTCTGTTGGCAATAAAAGATCTTCTGAATAAACACCTTTGCTCGTAATAAGAAAAGGAATTTTAGAAAAATAAGATTGATCTATTGTCTTCATAACTGATGCAAGATGAACCATAGGAACTGCTTCAACAAACATTTGAGTATTAAAACAAGCATCCTGAATATTCGATGTAGCAACAATATTTTTTTCTAGCTTATATCCAACCAAGTATTGATCATTCGAATGCTTTTGATTAATTGAATCAACCACATTTTTTTCATGTGCCCACAAACATACAGTTTCTGAAACAGAAGAAAACAGATGTGCTAACGCGGTTCCCCACGCACCTGCACCAAGTATTGTTATTTTTTTTATCTGATATTTTTTCATTGCCCAAATTTCCGTTTGATTACATTAAATCTCTCTACACAATCATTTAAATGTGATTCATTGAAGTCAGGCCATAGAACATCTAAGAAAAAGAGCTCGCTGTAGGCAGATTGGAATGGTAAGAAATTACTCAATCGTGAAAAACCACCCGCACGAATAATTATTTCAGGATCTGGAATACCGGCTGTCCATAGTGACTTCTCAATGCTTTCAAGATTAATATCATCTGGTGAAATTTTTCCTTCTTTTACCTTCTGAGCAAGTGCACGCGTTGCAGCAACAATTTCTTGTTGTCCACCATAAAAAAACATAACCTGCAGATGCAGTTTTGTTCCCGCTGATGTCTGACTTTCGATATATTCTATTTTTTCACGTAAAAAATCAGGGAATAGGGTTCTATCTCCAATAAATCGAATAGAAACACCTTTTTGAGTAAGTTCATTAGATTCACTTTCAATAGCATCAATCATCACCGAAAAAATACCACTTTTTTCCTCCTCACTTCTTCCTCTATTTTCTAAAGAAAAAGCGTACAGTGAAAGATACTTAATGTTATGATCGAGAGACCATTGAACACTTTTTTTAACTGGCTCCACTCCCTTTTTGTGTCCCATGACAACAGTTTGAAGCTTATTATTACGTGCCCATCGACGATTACCATCCATAATAAGTGCAATATGCTGCATCACGTCACTCCACAAAGATAAAAATGTACTTGTAGGACCTTTAATTAAAAAACTACCGAAAAAAATAATTTATGCAAACAAAGAAACAAGATTATCTTACGATCTGATCCAGGAACCATCAATTCGTTGTATAACCAGACCGTCTAATTGCAAGGTAAACAGACGATCTTCGGTATCATCCAATGTCTGATTTAACTTCAATGCTAATGATTCAATGTGATGTGCTACTTTAAGTTCAACAAGTAATGGATCTTTTTCTTCTTGCTGCACAAAGTCTATTTTTTGTTCTGACATCCCCATCTCTTGCATACCCATTTCATCACATAAATCTTGATACGACGTAACCAATAATGCTCCCTGTTTCAATAATTTATGACATCCTGCACTGAGCGGATCATCTATTGAACCTGGAATAGCCATCACAGATCGTCCTTCTTGCAAAGCATATTCTGCGGTAATTAACGCACCGCTTTTCTCAGCTGCTTGTACAACCAGAACAGCTTTACTTAATCCTGCAATGATACGATTACGAATAGGAAAATTAAAACGATCAGGACCTGTATGCAAAGAAAAAGGAGAAATAAGAGAACCACCTGTTGCAAGAATACGGTCAAATAATGAAAGATGCTGACGCGGATATAAAGATAATAATCCTGAACCCAGAACAACAATGGTTGGCTTTTGACATTGAACTGCTCGCGTATGTGCCATGCCATCAACACCAAGTGCTCCACCGCTCACAACTATGCCATCAGAAAGAATAAATGGTGTTACCAATACATCAATGACAGATTCTGCATACGCTCCTGCCATTCGAGATCCAACAACACCACAGTGAAGCTGACCTGATTTCAGACCAGCTCCCTTAACATATAAACCAATTGGGGGGGCATGAATATGACGCAGTAATTCTGGGTACTCTACATCACAAAAAGAGACCCAACGAATATCATGCTTTTCCATTTCATCAGATTCTTTTTCAATCTCATCTTGATTTGCAAGCTCATCAACAAGCTTACGTGCTATTTTTTGTGACAGACCATGATTCATAAAATCACTGATTTTATACTGATAAAAAACTGTTAAATCAGCATTCATCAATTGAGCAGATCTTATCAAATCATCTTTTGAAACATTAAGCACTGATGCAATTAATGATAAAACCGTTTGGGGTCCAATACCATCAATCTGAGCAAGATGCAGTAATAAAAAAGAATTATTCACCAGTTTCCCCAATGTTGCCTAAACTATTCTTCTTCATCAACTTCTATATCATCAGCATCATCAATGCTTGCATCTTCAACTTCTTCAGAAGCATCGCCATCTTCATCAACAACATCAATGTCAACTATCGATTCATCTGTTGTAGACTCAATAACAACTGGCTCTAAAGTTGGATCGATATCCGCCTCAAGCAGTAACTCTTTTTCATCATCAGTTTCTTCGAACGAAACGACTGATGAAACTATCTGTTTTTTATCAAGACGAATAAGACGAACACCTTTTGCTTGACGACCCATGGTCCGAACTTCTTGTGGTGAAAGACGAATGATCTTTCCATTATCATCAATTAAGAGAATATTGGATTCATCACCAACTCGAACAACACCGATAAGCTTTCCATTCCGTTTATCAACAGGGATTGTCCGTACACCAAATCCACCACGATGCGCTACACGGAAATTTGCAATAGCAACACGCTTACCAAACCCACGTTCAGTTGCAAATAACAAGTCGCGATCATCAGCAATAACCTGCATGCCAACAACGAAATCTTTGCCTCGTAATTTGATACCACGAACACCGGCTGCTTGACGACCCATTGCACGAACTTCACTCTCTTTAAATCGAATGCCTTGACCAAGAACTGTTGCAATAACAATTGTATCTTCGCCACCACTCATTGCACAAAAAGCAAGTTCATCACCTTCACGCAGACCAAGTGCTATGATTCCAGTGCTACGAACTTTAGCAAATGCTGTTGCTGGTGTTTTCTTAATGACACCACCTTTAGTAACCATAACCAAGAATTTATTTTGCATGCCACGAGTACAAAGCATCTTAACAACTTTTTCACCTTCTGTGAGTGGAATCAAGTTAATAATTGCTCGCCCCTTTGCTGTACGAGATGCTTCAGGAAGCTGATACACTTCCATCGTGTAAATCCGACCTTTGTTGGTAAAGAAAAGAAGTTGATCATGATTTTTTGCAACAAACAAATCTTCCATAACATCATCGAAGTCATCAAGATCTGCCATTCCTTTTTTACCTTTACCACCACGATGCTGAACTGAGTAAACATCAAGCATCACTCGTTTGATGTAACCTTTTCGAGTTAACGTTACAACTACTTCATCATCAGGAATAAGATCTTTTTCAGTAAATCCTTCAATAGATCCTTCAATTCGTGTACGACGAGGATCAGAATATGTTTTTTTAATCTGCTCTAACTCTTTAATAATTTCTTGCATTAAAATTTCAGGATTGCCGAGTAACGCTTCTAATTCTGTAGCAACTTTTTGAATATCTCCCTGCTCAGATAAAAGTTTTTCTTGCTCTAAACCTGTCAAGCGAGAAAGTCTCATTTCTAAAATTGACTTAGCTTGAGCTGCTGATAGTTCAAACTGTTTTTGTAATTTTTCAGATGCTTCATCAGTAGCACGAGAAGCTCGAATAAGAGCAATGATTTCATCAATACGATCTAATGCTTTTAAAAGACCTTCTAAAAGATGCAATCGTGTTTTGATTTTTGCCAGATCAAATTCAGATCTTTTGGTAACAACTTTTTGACGATGCACCAAGAAATGATGCAACATTTCACGGAGAGTGAAAACAATTGGTTGATTATCAAGCAATGCCAAAAGCATCATCGAAACTGTCGTTTGCAATGAAGTATGTTTATACAATTGATTTAAAACAACCTGTGGGATTTCTCCACGACGAATATCAATAACAATACGAAGACCTTTTTTGGTTGATTCATCACGGATATTTGAAATGCCTTCAATAACTTTATTTTTAGTCAAATCAGCAATTTTAGTAATCAAGTCAGATTTATTAACTTGATATGGAATTTCTGTAATAATTAGAACTGCCTGTTTTCCACTTTCTTCAATGCTAACCTTACCACGTACTAAACATGATCCATGACCAGTTCGATACGCTTTAACAATATTTGCACGACCACAAATGATACC
>JAESUJ010000045.1 GCA_016763165.1 Candidatus Babeliales bacterium | reverse complement strand
ATAAAGAAAAAGCTAAAGAACAAACATCCATAGATCCGCATTATTTACAGTCGGTTTTATCATATTCTTCTCAAGCTTTCCGTTCGATGCTTCCGCAAGTAGAATTTGAAAAAGAACAAGCTTATGCTCAACAACTATACCAATGAAAATAGATTTAATGTTGCGTTCATTGTTGTTTCTATAACTTTTTCATTTGAGCATTGTTTGATACGTGCTATTTCATCAACCACATAGGTAAGGTGAGCTGGTTCATTTTTTTTCCCACGGAATTTTTGTGGAGGTAAAAATGGAGAGTCGGTCTCAAGAATTAAACTATCGAGAGGAACTTTTTCTACAACCTCACGTAATAAATTGTTTTTTGGATAGGTGATAGGAGCATCAATACCTAAAACAAGGCCCCAGTCGAGAACTTGTTTGGCAAAGTCATACGATTGTGCAAAACAGTGAATTACACCCCGTACTTTCCCAGCATATGACTTCAAAACATCCAGCGTTGCATCAGCTGCTTCACGGACATGAATAACAACAGGCAGATTGTACTGGATAGAAAGGTCAAGATGAGCAGCAAAGGCATCTTTTTGTATTGTTGCATCAAATGGCTTGTGATAGAAGTCGAGCCCTGTTTCTCCAATGCCAACAATTTTATGTTCAGCTGCTTGAGGTAACAGTTTTGCAAGTTGATCTAATGAGTCCTTCCATGGCGCATCATCAACATCACATGGATGAATTCCGACTGTTGCATAAATTGAATTGTACTCTTTTGCAATAGCGATTGAATTGATTGATTCAATGTATGATGTACCAACATTTATTATCAGATTAACGTTTGCATTTCGTGCATTCTCAACATAGTTTTTTAAATCACGTATTTCTTGATTGGTGATTTCACGATCGCGTACTTTTCCCGGTATCAGCATGTTGAGGTGTGCATGGGTATCAATTAAAAATGATGAAGAAGTCATATGTCTCTCTCTTTCGATTTAAATGTCGAAAAAAGGCTTTCATTTCTTATGGTTATAATAAATTGATATACTTGACAAAAAAATCAACTATATTTACATTTTTACTAGGTTTGAGCGCAATATTAATCTTGCATGCTGTATGCATGACAAACGACATAGGAGAGTTAATGAATAAAAGTGAACTCATTGAAGCAATAAGTGAAGAAACAACTTACAGTAAAAAAGAAGTTATTCGTTTCTTAACATCTTTTACTAAGATTATTGAAAGAACCTTGAAAAAAGGAGATAAAGTTTCATTGACAGGATTTGGAACTTATTGGTCATCAACACGACCAGAGCGTACAGGCATTAATCCTGCAACTAAAGAGAAAATTATTCTTCCTGAAGTTCGGGTACCTCGCTTTAAAGCAGGAAAACAATTTAAAGAGCAAATAAAAATATCAGCTAGTTTATAGTAACTACTCGTAAAAATGATTGCTCAAAAAATATATAGATCTGTAGGGTCGTTGATTGCAGCGGCCCTGAGTCTATTTTTATGGTCGTATGCTTTTCAGGCAGGAGTCTATTATTTTGATTTAGGAATCAATATTTTGTCTGAAAAAAATATGGGGAAAATCATTTTCACTTTTCTTGTCTTGCTGCATGTAGATCTTTTTCTTCGCTTACAAAAAAAAGAGTATGTTGATACGTTTTATCAAACGATGTTTAGTTTTTTTTATTCATGGCGATCATTGATCAGTTTTTTTTATTATTTCTTTCTATTTTTTTTAATACATGTAGCTGTTCTCGGACTGTTTGTCTCGATGGGACATGCTTCGTTTATTTCTTTCTCTTCTTCATTGTCATATTATTTTTTCAAAAAAACTATGTGGGGATTTATAGCAACATTTTTTTTGGTATGGAGCGAAGAGGCTATTTTCAGAGCAGCTTTGTTTAATCACTTCAATCGTTTTGTAAGCGTGAAGCCGGCAATTTTTGTTACCTCTTTATGTTTTATGGTCGCTCATAGTTTGCAAGATCCAGTTCATTTTTTCATTCATGAGTGGCGTATTGCAGTAGGTCTTTTTCTATTCGGGGTGATGCTCAACAGTCTTTATGTATCAACAGGAAAGATAATAACGAGTATGGGTGCTCATGCAGGCGTTGTTTTTGTAAAGGTTCTGCAGCGACGTATTCTGTTTGTTCAGTTTATGCCTCAGATTAGTTCTATTTGGCTTATTGATGCTGATTTACGTCAATCTTTGTTAGCATATCTGCTCTTTTCAGCCTGTGCTTTTTATTTTTTATATAAAAAAAACATCGAAAAATCGTCTATTTTATAATTTTTTTCTGAAAAATGCTTCTTTTCATAGTTACTTGTTGAATCAATCTCGACGCTTCTTTTCTTCTGTGTTATAATCGTACATATTGTAAATATGTGATTAATTGCCTTTTTTTGAGGCGTATAAAATATGAAGAAATTGAGTATGATTCAAGTATTAATATTTATGTTTTTCAGTTTTGCTTCTTCCGGGTATGCATTTCAAGGCAGTGCGGCATTGTTACGCTTACAAGAAAAAGAAGTAGCGAAAGCGAAAGAGTTGCAAGAAGAAAATAAAAAAAAATCTGCTACAATAAAAGAAAAATATCTTCTTGCATTATTAACAGATGATCCAAGAACTCCTTTGCAGGAGTCTGTAGTACGTGAAAAGTTAGAGGATCTGGAAAATAAACTTTTGGGTAAAGTAGATCTGAATAACATTTTTTATTGGTTTGGCCAGAAAAGCATTCCAATGAATCAGGGGTTTGATATTAAAGATGTTAAGAGCCTCTTATATGATACTTATTTCATGCTATCGACAACAAAGTCTCAGGTTGAAAAAGAAACTGCCTGGCAAATTATTGAAAGCAAGGTAGATAAAAGAGAAGATAGCTTTCGTATACTTTTCACATTAATCCATAGGAATGGTTTATTGTTGGATGATTATTCTGAAAAATTAAAAGAAGAGAACTCTTTGGTAATACAAAATTGGTATGCTTATTTATTAAAAAAAAAACAGAGAACTTTAGACGACATACGCTCTAGGGTTGAGTCCGTTGTTAATCCAAGGACGATCGGTATTATAAATATGTCCATGACTAATTTTTCTGATGATGTAGATTTATTACTTAATGATCTCAATGAAATGATTGGTGAATTGTCTCTATTATTAGAATATAAAAAAACAGAAATAGTGAGCGATGAAAAGCTCAATAAGCTTTCTTGTTTTATTGATAAACTTCTTGTAGAAGATTCTACTGATGATGAAGCAAAAGAATTACGCTCTTTCCAAAAGGTGATTGAGTTGCATCAGAAAGAAATAAAAAAAGGTAGGCCTGTTAAATTAAACATTATCACTAATAAAATACTGTATTCAATTGAAGACTTTTGTGAACCGTTTCAAGAAAGTATCGAAATTAACAAAGAAACGTTGCAGGCAACTCTTGACGGTATGTTAAACCGACTTGCGGTAGAATATTCAGATGATTTTAATCAAAAAGTAACAGATTTTAAAGCAGCTATTCTCTCTCATGAAAAAGAGATTAAAAAAGAAGAAGAAAACAGAGAGAAAGAAGAAGCAAAAAAAGAGGTGCTGATCCCAGAGAACCTTATCACTCCCGTACAATTACTTGAGTATAGAAAACTTGGTAGAATAAGTAATGATTCTACTGTCGCAAGTGAAGAAAGTGTGCAAGTCGTTCTCGATTGTATTGAAAAGAAGCTTGCAAAAGTGATGTCAACTGAAGTCGGCTTGAGATTGAAAAGCATTCGATTATCTATTAATTCTCATCAACAAGAGATGCAAAAGGAAGAGAAAAATAGAAATAAAGATCGTTTAATTTTTAACGAAAGATTTATTCAATATAAAATGTTCTGTCGATATAACATCCTGTTCTGTACGGATGATAAAGAATTACAAAAAGTTTTAGAAGTTATCAAGACGAGACTTAAAGAAACATTTATTAATCTTGATTTAGAGCAAAATTTAAAAGATGCTCAAGTAGCTATTGAAAATCATCAAGATGAGATGAAAAAAGAACTGTCTATTCAAGTTGATAATCTTTTTATTGTTGAAGAAAAGCTTGATTCGTATAAAGATCTTTGTTTGCAAAAAGATACAGCATGTGCGACTAAAGAAGAGTTAGAGGCAATTTCTGATGACATTAAAGATCAATTGAAACAAGTGACACTTTCTGAGGAATTAAAAAATGAGTTGGTAGCCGCTCAAGCAGCTATTGAGCAGCATCAAAAAGAAGTTAAAAAAGAACAAGATCAAGATAAGCAACTTTTTATTACCGGAGAACAATTAGGGATCTATCAATCTCTTTGTGATCAAGCTGAAAAAATTATAGAAGTTGATGAAAGAGAACTGCATGAGGTGCATGAGCATCTTAAGAAGGAAGTAAAGTCATTAGGTTATATATTAAATGGTCTGGTACCTACTGTGAAAGGAGTAAATGTAGCTATTAAATATCATAAAAATGAGATATTAAAAGATCCGTTTCTTCAAGATAAGTACAAGATGATCGATCAAAGGAGTTTAGATTATTTTGAGGGGGACTTTATAGATCCTTATCAATATCCTACTAGTCAAAAACTTTCTTCTTATGAAGAGCGTTTACAAGAAGCATATAAAATTATTGATCATGCTCATGCAGTAGAAAAAAAAATCAATGTGAAGTTAAATCTTATTGATAAAGCCTTAAAATGTCTTGGAAGTCATCAAGATGAAATGAAGCGAAATCCAGTCAAGCCAGATAGTAAATTGTTGCTTACTCAAGCAAAGCTTGATGTTATTAAAAATGAATGTGAATTAAGTGATATTTTTTGCTACGCCACTCAAAAAGAATTAGAAAAAGTCTTAAACGATATTACAAGTAAGCTCGAGGATCAAGCTATTTCAGAGCAATTAAGAGATCGTTTAGAAGAAGGAAAAAGAGCTATTGGTTTACACAAAAAAGAAATGGTAGTAGAATTGAAGTACGATCGAAACGAGGGTTTTCTAATTACTAAAGAAAAACTAGATACTATCAAAGGATTATGTGTGCATGTCGATGACTGTTTTTTAATTGATGAAAAAGAGTTGGATGATGTACTTAATCGTTTAAATCAGACTCTTTCAGAATCTATTTCGTATGACAGACGAGCTGCTTTAAATAAAGCTATAAAAGCTATCAAACAACATAAAAAAGAGGTGCGCGGAGATAGACGTCCGTATCGTTTAATTTCAAAAGACACGTTTGAACAGTATAAACTGTTTTGTGAATCTGATGCTGTTTTAGTATTGCAAAGCAATGTAACGAATACGTATAGGATTTCTGATGTTAAACATTGGGGAACTTTATCTTCTGTTGTAGCTGTTGTAGTTGGATTTTCATTGTATAAATACAAGCAATGTCAGGAATGGCATATGAAACAACTTCGTGCAAAGCTTGCTTATGCAGCTATAAATAGGAATGAAAGTAAAGCATTTCTAAAAGAAATGGATTCTTTTTCTTTTAAATAGTTGCCTCCTTCATTTCGAAAAATCATTGGCTATGATTCTCTTGATAAAGAGATTGAGTTTTTATATCAAACTGTTCGAACAAAAAATGTAGATCGCATGCATAATCAAGCGTAGGAACTATTGAAAGTAGTTTTTATTCATGAGAATCTCACAACCACGTTTTTTAAGAGGTTTGAGAAACTTATATTCGATGATATTATTTCCATATAAATTAAGATGTACAAGTGACTTGAATTCCGTTACTGGTTCTAAAAGGTCGCTTGAAATACAATTGTTCTCGCTTATGTCGATCCAGATAACTTCAGGTGATTTTGTAGCAGTGCAGGCGCCTAGTGAGCTCAATTGATTGTGTGAAAGGTCGAGATATCTTAATCGCACAAGTGATGGCCAAATCTCAATTTCATTCAACTGATTATGTGAGAGGTTTAATTTAGCTAATTTTTTTGCCTGCTCAAGCTCTGTAAAGTCAGAAAGAGCAATATTGTTATGTGCAAGATCAAGGTATCGAATTTTAGGGGTACTGATTATTTCTTTCAAAGATGACAATTGATTGTGAGAAAAATCGACATCTTTGAGCTTTTTGCATGATTGAAACAGCTCTGTTTTCAGTGATCTAATTTTATTGTGAGAACAGTTTAAAATAGCTATTTTGGGAAAGAAACTTTTGAATTTTTTTATTGTTTCAATCTTATTGTATGACAAATCAAGTCGTTTAAGTTTTTTACACTGTTGAACAAATTTTGGATCAAAAGAAGTGAGGCTATTGTGAGAAAGATCAAGTTCAACCAAATTTATTAATTCTTCAAAGTGTTCAGGATCTATCTTGGCAAGTTGATTATGAGAAAGATCAAGTTTGGTGACATCAGATGGGTTTTTAAGTTGTTCGAGTAGTTCGCTCGTTTTAAGGTTATTATCTACTAATGTAACAACTCTGCTTTTTATGATGTAGCAGTGGGTTAAAATACTGAGCATAAGAATGAGATAGTGGAATCTGTTCATTTTTACTCCTTTTTGAGCTTTTTACTACCTTTGAAATTATAAAAAAAGTTGGTTCTTTTTTGCAAATAAATTCTTTTTTAATCCACTTGCTTTTAAGTAGGTGATAAAGAATGTGATCTTTGTATTGTATAGAAATTGATCTGAAAAAGCTCTTTGTGAAGGGCTTCTTTTTTTTGTCAATTTACGATATACTTGCGATTGAATCTTTATTTGTATTGAAAATTTATTTTTTACCGGTAGGTGTTACGATGACAAAAGAAAAAGAGCAGGTTCTACGCGAAAGTCTCTCTCAAGAACATGAGGTGCGATTGGCAAAGGTACATGCTTTGCGTGAGCAAGGAATTGAACCATGGCCTTGTTTTAAGCCAGTAAATCATTCGTCTCAAATGTTAAGAAGCAAGTGCGAGTATGAGCAAATCAAAGAGAGTGATGAGACATATTCTTTAGCTGGCCGTCTTATGTCAAAACGTGAACATGGTAAAAGTATATTTCTTGACTTGAAAGATAAAACTGGTCGTTTTCAATTGTATTGTAACAAAGCAGTTGTTGGTGATGACACATTTAAACTTTTACAGCATCAGATAGATTTAGGCGATATTGTTTGGGTTTCTGGAACTATTTTCACCACTCGTATGGGTGAGTTGAGTTTGAAGGTTAAAGAGCTCACTTTATTGAGTAAATGTCTACACCCACTGCCTGATAAGTTTCATGGTATGACACATGTTGAACAGCGATATCGCCATAGATATCTTGACTTAATGGTTAATAAAGACTCAGCTGATAAATTTAAAAAACGTTCATATATTTTACAAGCGGTTCGTCAATTTTTAATAGAAAAAGAATTTTTAGAAGTTGAAACACCGATGTTGCACCCGATTGCAGGAGGCGCTGCAGCTCGACCATTTGTAACGCATCACAATGCATACGATTCAGAGTTTTTTTTACGTATTGCTCCAGAACTATATTTAAAGCGTCTGGTTGTTGGTGGTCTCGATCGAGTTTTTGAAATCAATCGAAACTTTAGAAATGAAGGCGTTTCGACAAAGCATAATCCTGAATTTACCATGCTTGAATTTTATATGGCTTATGGTGATTATCGCGATGGAATTGCCAATACT
>JAESUJ010000044.1 GCA_016763165.1 Candidatus Babeliales bacterium | reverse complement strand
CTTCACGATCATCGCGCATTGTTTTTCAATACCCCAGCGTTGGAGCAACAGAAAATATTTTGATGGCAGCAACGTTACTACCAGGTGAAACAATAATTATTAATGCAGCTCTTGAACCAGAAGTTTTTGACCTCATAAAAGTGCTCAAAAAAATGGGTGCATCAATTGAAACCGAAGCGCCTGCAACAATAAAAATCAGTGGCGTTAACAGACTTAAACCGATGAAACATGATATTATTCCAGACCGACTTGAAGCCGGAGCTCTTCTCCTCGCTGCTGCAATAACTAAAGGATCCATTCAAATAACCAATGCTCAACCAGAAAACATGGATACATTTTTAACGAAACTACAAGAAATGGGTCACGCTGTTGTAAGCAGTCCTGGCAAGCCAGGCATTAGCCTTATTGCTCATCCAGAACCAGTCGCTGTTTCATTTAAAACTGGCCCCTACCCTTGCTTTCCAACCGATTTGCAAGCACCAATGATGGCAGCACAGACTGTTGCTCGAGGTAGTTGCACAATTGAAGAAACAGTTTTTGAAAATCGATTGATGCATGTTCGAGAACTGCAAAAAATGGGTGCGCACATCACCGTTGAAAACCAGACTGCCTCCATTAAAGGTGCCGAGGCTTTGTACGGAGCAGACGTCATTGCGAGCGATATTCGCGCTTCGTGTTCACTTGTTTTGGCAGGACTGACTGCACAAGGAACCACAACAATGACAGGGTTACATCAATGGCAACGCGCTTACGATGGCCTTGAAATAAAGTTACAAAAGCTCGGTGCCGATATTTGGATTCAGCAAGATTCAGAAAATATATGCTCTGAATTGATGCACAATCAACATATAATCAGCCAAAAACTCAAATAAAGTAGACTTTTAGCCCTTTTAACCAGTTTGCTATTGTACATTCTCACAATCTGTACTAAATTATAATTGTAATTAAAATTAACCAAACATGGAACCATCGAACATGGAAAGGTTCACACAATGAAAATAAAAAATATACTTTTTTTCAGCATAATATGTGCCTCTTTGCACATGCCCTTGCAAGCAGCTTCATGGCTTTCAAGTTTTTTCACCCCCTCTAAACAAGAAATATCTGACTTCTTTGAAGCTATTGAAAAAGACAATCTTGAATTAGTTAAAGATATGCTTCAAAAAAAACCTGCTTTATTAAATTGCCAAGATTGTGATAGTTGCGAAACACCACCTCTTCACAAAGCAGTAAAGCATAATAACCTAGAGATAGTAAAAACACTTTCACAATACCCAGAAATCAAAGTTAATTGCATAGACTGCTGGGATAAAACAGCTCTTTTATATGCTATAGATGAACAAATCAAGAAAACTGTAGATCAAAAAAACAATGCAATTATAGTTGCTCTTCTTCAAGCAGGCGCAAACCCAAATACTATTGTAGATCATACTAACACACCACCTCTTCATTGGGCTATAAAAAACGACTCTGAGATAGCAACATTTATTATAAATAGTAAAAACGCAAATTTAAATATTAAAAATATTATTGGAAACGGTCCAATTCATCGAGCGATAGATCTGAAAAGATTTGACCTAGCAAGACTCCTTATCGAAAAAGGTGCTGATGTAAATGCGATAGGAAATGAAAAAGCAACGCCTCTTTTAATGGTTATGAGCGAAGGATATACTAAAAGAAGGTAGTGAAGAAAAAATTTATATTGAAATTGCAGAACTTCTTATCGAAAACGGTGCTCATTTAAATTCTCAAGATTCCTTCGGCATGACTGCTCTTCATTGGGCCGTAGACAGAAAAAATGCAGATCTCCTAAACACTCTCATAGAAGCAGGTGCTGATCTAAACATCAAAGATAAATATGACAAAACAGCACTAGATTATGCCACAGGCAATAAATGTGCAGAAATTGCAAAAATACTTACAGCAGTAGAAGCTCTTAAAGGTGATGATCCTAATTTCCCTGCACAATGTGCTCAAGAAGTTCTATCACCTATCATGAATCATCAAAACCTTACTCCTTCTACAAGTCCAACAAAAACAGATTCAGATCCTGACACTCCTATAAATTCAAATACCCAAGCAAGTCCTGGCGACTCTGAAAATTTAAGCGCTCCTAAAACCCCAAAGATTTCTGCATCTACAATGTATATTGCACCCATTTGCTCAGCAACATTCTTTGCCATCGATTATTGGCGTACAATTGATTCCATTTTAAAAGATAAAAAGTCATCAAAAAGCTTTAAAGATAAAGATTTGAAAAATAACGATACCTCACTCAAACAAAAAGTTTCTTCTTATTTTCACGATATCAAAGAAAGCCCAAGCAAACATAAAATATTTTGGATAGCTCTTTCAGGAGTTTGTTACAGCTTATATAAATTTAAATGCTAATAAAAAAGCAGTAGGGAAACAAAAATGAAAATAAAAAATATACTTTTTTTCAGCATAATTTTCTTCTCCTTGCACATGCCTTTGCAAGCAAGTTCATGGGTTTCAAGCTTTTTCACCGACCCTAAACAAGAAACATCTGACTTCTTTGAAGCTATTAAAAAAAATGACTTTCAAACAGTACATAAAATACTTCAAACGAACAAGATAGTTGCCGCGAGTTTATATCAAGGAAATAATTGTCTGCATTTCGCGCTAGATAATCATCAGCCAAAAAAAACAGCTCATCAAGAGGAAAATCATCTTACTGAAATTATAAAAATAATCATAAAACATACATCTTTTGATTTAGAGGATAAAAACTCATTAGGGGATACCCCTCTTCACATTGCCGCAAAAAACGGTTATACAGAAATAGTCTACGAACTTGTAATCGTAAGCGCAAAAACAGAAACTAAGAATTTATTAGGAAATACCCCTCTCCACCTTGCCGCAGAGAACGGTCATGCAGAAACAGTTAACGTACTTATAGCTGTAGGCGCAAAAGTAGAAACTAGAAATTTATCAGGGGATACCCCTCTCTGGCTTGCCGCAAAGAACGGTCATGCAAAAACAGTCGCAAATATAAATACTAAAAACAAATCTTCTGCAAATGCTTCTTCTATTTTTCTTATTATCTCGATAGCAACAATACTGTATGATTATTTGAAAAATATCGACTCAATTGTTTGTGATCAAGAAGATAACAAGCAAGATGACATCAATGCAGAAAACAGTCCTGATACAAAAATAGATACAAAAGAAAAAATAGAAACAAAAGAACTGTCTTTCAAACAGAAACTCTCTGCTTATCTACAAGATTGTAAACAAAAACCAGGTCAACATAAAAAAGTTCAGGCCGCTCTTGCAGGACTTTGCTTCAGCCTGTACAAACTAAAAAATTAAAATCATACAAATCCAAATATAAGCTAGGAAATTTGTACTCAACATTTTTAAATAACCATGATATAATCAACTATGAAAGCAAGTAAATTTTAATGCTCTTTTTTTGAGGTTTATATAATTATGTTACACTCACAATCTATGTACCAAAACATTTTACACTTGGTAACAATAGTTCCAGTCTTTTTTATTGCACTTTCGTTTCATGAATTTGCTCATGGCATCGTTGCAACAATGTTTGGCGATCCAACGCCTCGTGATGAAGGTCGTTTAACATTGAACCCATTCGCTCACATCAACTGGATGGGGTTACTGTTTTTGGTTATTTTCCGTTTTGGATGGGCAAACCCGGTTCCTTTTAACAGTAGTTACTTTAAACATAAACGGTTTTATACCCTACTAACAGCTATGGCGGGTCCCGTCACTAACTTTTTACTTGCACTGATTGGCATGTTTTGTGCAGCGTACAGTGCAAAGCTTGGACTGAGCGGCCTTACTCTTCACTGGGTTTTATACTTCTTAACAATCTTTATTGATATCAATATTATTTTAGGAGTCTTTAATTTAATTCCGATCCCTCCATTAGACGGCAGTCATCTACTTCGTGTTTTTGCACCAGATCCTGACGCTGCTTGGATTGGAATGATCGAACAGTACAGCATATTCTTTTTTTTAATGATTGTTATGATCCCTTCACTACAACGAGGACTTCTTTGGTTAGTTATCAAAACCAAACTTCTTCTTTCATTGTTAGTATTTTAATTAAACAGGAGCCAGAATGGATCGCTTAAAAAAAGATATTTTTGAAAAATTAACCGCTGGTTGTGCGCAAGTTCTTCCTCTTGAAGACTTTAAAAAAAAATTAACCTTAGATCGACCACTGCGTATCAAGCTTGGTGCTGATCCAACAGCTGCAGATCTTCACCTTGGGCATGCTGTTGTTTTACAAAAAATGCGTCAATTTCAAGATGCAGGCCATCATATTTATTTTTTAATTGGTGACTTCACAGCACTGATTGGCGATCCAACGGGAAAATCAAAAACACGTCCAGCACTCACCAAAGAAGAGATTAAAGCGAATGCAAAAACCTACTTTACGCAAGTGCATAAAATTTTAAATTCTGAAAAAATGACCATCGTTTATAACAGCGCATGGCTTTCAAAATTGGATGTGGCTGACTGGCTTAAAATTTGTGCCCAGGTAACGGTTGCACGAATTATCGAGCGAGACGATTTTTCAAAAAGACTCAACGAAGGCGTTCCTATCGGACTTCACGAATTAATGTATCCCGTCATGCAAGGGTACGATTCCATCGAACTTAAAGCTGACATAGAACTTGGCGGCACCGACCAAACATTTAATTTATTGATGGGACGTCACCTACAAGAACATTGGAAACAAGAGCCACAAGTTATTATGACACTCCCGCTTCTTATCGGACTTGATGGTGCCCAAAAAATGTCGAAAAGCCTCAATAACTACATCGGCCTTAACGAGTCGCCCGAACAAGCGTTTGGCAAGGTTATGTCAATTTCAGATGATCTCATGTGGCACTACTTTGAGCTCCTTCTTTCAAAGTCTAAAGATGAAATAACTACTCTTAAAAAACAGATTGCTGACGAAACGCTTCATCCAATGAAGCTAAAAAAAAAGCTTGCTCATGAAATTGTAAGCACTTTCTGGTCACCTGATTCAGCCGATGAAGGAGAAAAAAACTTTGAAGCACTGTTTCAAAAGCATGACTACTCAAAGGCTCACGCCGTTTCACTTGATGGTAAAGTTCCCAACGATTGCTGGATTGTTGATCTACTCAAAGCACTCGGAGCTGTTAATAGCTCATCTGAAGCAAAACGACTCATTGAAGCCGGCGCTGTCTTTGTTGATGATCAAACTATCACTGACTTTAAAGCGACCATTTCATGGAAAAAGGACTCAATAGTTCGAGTTGGAAAAAAGAAAATATATAAAATCAGCTAAAAACCTGTATTTTGAGCTTCCGCATTGTAACATATAACAAACTGTATTAAACTATTGTTATATGTTTTATTTTGACTACTTTCATAGCTTTTCAAGAGGTTTACAATGAGAATCTTTGCTCTACTCTTTATTTTTTCCTTATTTAATTTTACTGATAGCGCTGTTTTAGTAAGCTCTCCCGCTTCAAAAATAGTAACTGCATGTGGCACATCGGCCTTAATTACTGCATATATTACTAATATCGCTAAAACATTT
>JAESUJ010000043.1 GCA_016763165.1 Candidatus Babeliales bacterium | reverse complement strand
TATATTTTTATTTCAAATGACTTCTTGTTTTGGTGCATTTAATGCAATTAAAGAGAGTTTTTTTAAGGCTTGTGATAAAGATGACAAAGATATGATTTATCTTCTTGTTTCTGCATATCCAAAGTTAGTTCTTATGGAAGATGAGTTTGGGCTTCTTGGAATAGAAACAGCTACTGTTTTTGGTCGGCATGATACAGTCTCTTTTTTTCTACAAAAAGGAGTCGATTGTAATTTAGTCAGTGCTAAGACAGGGTTGTCTTTATTAGATTTAGCTATTTTGCACAAGTACGATAAAATAATGTTGCTTTTATTGAAGCAACCCAAAATAGATGTTTTTATTAAAACAACATATAAAACAAGGCGAATTGGTTTCTTGAATGCGTTTACTCATCAAAATATAACTGAGTTGTACAATCAATTTAAAATAAGAGAAAGTATTGAACAGGTATGATGTATCATTTCTCGCTCTTTTTACAGCAGTACTATCGATTTTTCTCATTTTTTAATTATATCAGTGTTCGAGCCATTGCAGCACTTCTGAGCGCGCTTTTTTTAGCAATTTTGATAGGAAACCGGTTTTTACGATTTTCAGAAAAATACTTCCGATCTAAAACTCGTGAGTATGCTCCGAGCCATCACAAAAAAAAAGATAATACCCCAACGATGGGTGGTCTGTTTATTCTGATTGTTTTTTTTATCAATGGATTGTTCTGGCATAACTGGTTAGTTCCTGAGGTGCTCTTAGTAACCTTGAGTCTTCTTTTTTTTGGTATGATCGGCTTTGTTGATGATTGGAAAAAAATACGGAACGGGAAGGGGATTTCGAGTGCTACTAAGTTTTTATTACAATTGTTGTCTGCTGGGCTGATTGTGAGCCTTTGGATCTTTATACAAGAACCTTCTTTGAATCTGTTTATTCCACTTTTTAAAAATTGTAATCCGTACATCGGATGGTTACTGATTCCTTGGGGTATATTTATAATTGTTGGGACAAGTAATGCAGTTAATCTAACTGATGGACTTGATGGTTTGGCAACTGGTCCTTTGATTCTAAATTTTTATACGTTTGCCATTATTTCTTATTGCGCAGGACATAAACTATTTTCTGTCTATCTTCATATGCCGTATGTTGCAACATCGGAGCTTGTTGTTCTTGCTGCATCATTAATCGGAGGGTTGCTTGGTTTTTTGTGGTACAACATGTATCCGGCACAGATTTTTATGGGAGATGTTGGGTCGTTAGCTTTAGGAGCTGCTTTGGGATCTATAGCACTGTTTACAAGACAAGAATTTTTACTGGTTGTTTCGGGTGGAATATTTGTACTAGAGACTCTTTCAGTGATTGTTCAAGTGCTTTCATATCGATTTTTAGGAAGAAAATTTTTCAGAATGGCTCCTATTCATCATCACTTTGAATTGATGGG
The DNA here is from genome assembly GCA_016763165.1 of Candidatus Babeliales bacterium. GTDB lineage: Bacteria > Babelota > Babeliae > Babelales > CAZZPM01 > CAZZPM01. Next base: position 2,721 of record JAESUJ010000043.1, on the reverse strand, counting down.
GTGGAATGAGGTTAAAATTACAGTTCGATTCTGGATTATATCATTGGTTCTCTGTTTGTTAACGCTCTTGATGTTAAAAGTTCGATAAATATCTGTACGTAAAGCTTGTTTTGTCCGCTCTGTTTTGTTTAATCTATTACAATTCAATAAGGGTAACAGATTGGAAAAAAACAGAGGAGTTTGCTATGTCGTTTCATACAGATGATGGTTATTGGTCGTATATAAAAATTATTTTTGGTCGTTTGTTTTCTTGTATGCATCGATATTTTCCTTACTTAAGTGCTGGATCATTATCAATATTATTAGTTTTATTTTTTAGTGTTAACATTTTTGAACGTAAAAAAGTTCTTGCAGAAACAATTCAAGATGATTTACAGGAGATTATCAAGGATCTTATTGACATTGATACGCATTGTAATATTCTTTCCATTGCACAGAATAATTGTGTGATTGATTTTTTAACTGTTACATCCTTTAAAGGATCAATGGTTGGTGAACTCAATGTTGTCTATCCAGATCATTGGAAAGGGCCATATCGTAAGAAAAATCATATGGTTCAAGGTCGTTTATATGAGATTGTAAAGTTAAAAGATTGTTATGCTGTTGTCCCTGGAGTTGGGGTTACCTTGCCAGGGAAGAAAGTTATGGGAAAAGATATTATTTGCAACGAGACTGTTTTAGCAAAGTTATTTTTTGAAGAAAAAGGATTATTGCGACATAAAAAGTATTTTTTAGGGTATCCACTTCCTTTTGTTATTGGTGATTGGGATTCGGTGATACTAAAAGGTGCAGAACTTAAAGATATAAAAGAAGTGCTTGATCAAATTAATGAAGCAATGTCGTTTAGTTTGAGAGTTGATGAAGATAAAAAATATCATGTGGCATAAGTAGCATACATAGTTGAGGAGAGAGTCGCATGGCTGATAACATTAAGACTGTTCACACAGGCATTAAAGCAAACAAAGAGACTCGGTTGAGTGGTAATATTTTATTATTTTATTCGTTTGATATTGGTGATGATATCGACATATCTGAGATACGAAAAAAAAGAATGGTTGATGCTCGTTTTGCAGCGGTTTCTCCCTATTTCAAGAATTATCATATGCCATTGGTAGTCAATCTTGAAGATTGCTATAGTCGTAAAAAAAGAAAAGAAAATCGTGAAGATTGTATAGCAAGTAAGGTGCATCATTTTGGAGTTGTCTCGTTCTGTTATAAAATCCCATTTAATGCAACTTTTGAAGAGATTCGAACTCTTGTTATTGAAAATGAAAAAAAATATGATGCACAAAGTGACCAAGATTGTCAGGTAGTATTTGAAATTATTCATCAGGCAATCGCACAGCCTGTCTGTTATAATTTGAAAAATATGTACTGTGCCGTGCAGGTGAATCCATTAAGTGATGGAACTCAGCCAGATGCATTTAAGAGCATGTATGGCAACAGTATTGTTTCATTGCTTCGATTTGAAAAGCAGCATCTTTCAGAATATCAAACAGAAGAAGTGCTCGCATCAACAACAGGATATTATGGTCAAGATTTTGTAATTATCGATAATGAGGCATCTTTTATTTATGATAATGATTACTATGAATCGCTTGATTTCTTTGAATTTGCGAATATTCAAAAATTGGAATTACAGTATTTTGATCGCTTGCTCGATAAAAAATTAAATTATTTTTACAGTCAGTCATCATATAAAATTCCATGGAAAGCGTATATTCCTTTTTTTAAAGATTATAGGTTAGGTGAAATTTATAGTCTTGCAAAATTGCGGGTTGATATTGCGGTGATCACTGAACGATTGGGCAATAGCATCAAGATGGCAGGTGAGCCCTTTTATGAGAATTTATACAGCATGTTGGTTGGACGTTTGTCACTCCGAACGTGGAAAGATTCAATTGATAAAAAAATGGATATTATTAAGGATGTTTACACGGTTCATCAGGATAATCTGACAACAGGACGGGGTGAAATTTTAACAATAGTTATTATTGTATTGATAGCTCTTGAAGGTCTTTTATTAGTTATCCGATAATCAAAGTATAAGAAGTTTCGTTCGAAGCTCTTTGCAAATCATATGTTATAAAAAATAGTTATAAAAAAAACGGTGAGGATTCATATCCTCACCGCGAGTCTTAATTGTCTTTTTTATTTCACGAGATGGATGTTAGGTGATTAGTAACGATCACCTCGGTTACCATCACGTGAACCACCAAAGCCACCACGGCGTTCGCCAAATCCACTGCTTCGTGAACGGTTGCCAAAGCTGCTGCCGCCGCCGTTGCTGCTTCCGCCGCTGCTGCGACGATCGCCGAATCCACTGCTGCTGCTACCACCACTGCGTGGGCGGTTTTCTTGAGGACGTGCCTCATTAATGCGAAGGGAACTTCCTTCTAAATTGTGTCCGTTAAGTTCATTAACAGCAGCATCTGCTGCTGCATCATCAGACATTTCAACAAAACCGAAACCACGAGGTTCGCCTGTATATCTATCTTTGATAAGTTTGACTGCTCCAACTTCTCCGAAAGTTACGAAAAGGTCTTTAAGGGATGCTTCTGTAGCGGTGCGAGGCAAATTGCCTACGTAAATATTCTTCATTATAATAACTCACTTGGATAAAACCAAAAAATAACTTTTGTCATAATTTCTAAACAAAAGTCTCAACTTCAAAAAAAAAAGCATCCTCTCATAAAATAAAGACAAACTAAAACTCTAGTT
>JAESUJ010000042.1 GCA_016763165.1 Candidatus Babeliales bacterium | reverse complement strand
GTGCCTATGTTTTTTGGTAAACAAGCTGCTATAAAAACGAAACAGGATGCATCTGATGATTGTTGTGGAGAAAAGAAAAATGCGCGGGATTCGGATTGAAAATTTATCAAAGTCTCGAGAAGAAGGACTCATTATTGATAACCTAAGTCTTGAAATTCCACATGGTCAATTTTTTGCCTTGCTGGGACCAAGTGGCTGTGGGAAGACAACCTTACTTCGTTTGTTGGCCGGTTTAGATCATGCAACATCAGGTAAGATTTTTTTAGATGATGAGGATATTACTGATGTTCCTATTCATAAACGTCACATAAAAACTGTTTTTCAAAATTATGCACTCTTTTCACATTTTAATGTTTTTGAAAATGTAGCATACAGTCTCCGCCTTATGGGTGTAGAAGAAAAAGAACTCAAGGCGCGTGTGATGCATGCATTGCGGACCGTCCGTCTAGCTGGGCATGAAGGAAAATCAACTCAAAATTTATCGGGTGGACAGCAACAGCGAGTTGCATTAGCACGTGCTATTGTTAGCAGACCAGATGTTCTATTGCTTGATGAACCGTTGGCTGCACTTGATTTAAAGTTGAAAGAGCAAATGCTTGTTGAGTTAATTGATTTACAAGCAAAGCTTGGAACAACGTTTGTTTATGTTACACATGATCAAGCGGAGGCATTAACGGTTGCAGATACCATGGCAATCATGAATACATCAGGAAAAATAGAACAACTTGACAGCCCTAAAAAAATTTATGAATACCCGGCTACCTGCTTTGTAGCAAATTTTGTTGGAAGTACAAACTTTATTCGAGGAACGTTACGACGTCAAAATGATATTCTTGAAGTTGAAAGTGAAGGGATTCCCCCTATAAAAATATATGTTTCTTCTGAAAAGAACTGGATGATTCCTGGTCGACGTTTGCATTTAAGCATTCGGCCAGAAAAAATCAAAATTAGTAAGTCATTTATTGAAGGATTTGCTAACGTGTTAGAGGGGAAGGTTATGAGCATAATTTATTATGGTCGTTCAACAGGATATCGTGTTAAGTTACGGTCTGGTCGCATATTACATGTTTTTGCACAAAATGAGGAACACTTTCCTCAAGAAACAATTGATTATGACGACCATGTATATCTGTTTTTTCAAAAAGAAAATATTATTGTCTTGGAACATTAATAGGGGAAAGCGGTATGTGGTCTAGTCGTGCGAAAGCATTTTTTTCGAAAAATTTAGATCTATTTTTAGCATTTCCTGCTCTCGTTTGGCAAGGTTATTTTTTATATATTCCCTTGCTGATTATGGTATGGTTTAGTTTTTTTGAGTTAGAAACATACACATTTACGCTGAGGCATTATCGCGATCTTCTTGATTTTATTTATCTAGAAATAATTTTCCGTTCTTTTTGGTACTCTGTTGTAACATCTGGAATCTGCTTAATACTCGGATATCCATTAGCATATTTTTTAGCTTTGAAAACGAGTACGTATCGACTGCCATTGCTCTTTTTATTAGTCTTGCCCTCATGGACAAATATTATTGTGCAAATGTATGCATGGTTTTTTTTATTACAAAAAAATGGTATTTTCTACAGAGTTTTACTATTTTTTAATATTATACATCCAGAGACTCGATTGCTCAATACAACAGTTGCAACATTATTTGGATTGGTTTACTGTTTCTTGCCATTCATGACATTGCCATTATATGCGGTTATCGAGAAATTAGATACCCGACTACTTGAGGCATCAGCTGATTTAGGAGCAACTAAAACGCAAGCATTTTGGCGTATTATTTTCCCTTTATCATGGCCTGGAATCGTTGCAGGTACATTGCTTGTATTTATTCCTACGTTTGGTGAGTTTGCTATTCCTGAGCTGTTAGGTGGATCAAAACGCCTTGTATGGGGTACATTAATTGTTAATAAATTTCTTATAGATCGAGACTTTAGCGGTGGTGCTGCATTAACCTATTTAGGATTGGGCCTTTTTATTGGAGCAGCATTGTTCTTATACTTTTTATCAAAAATTCATTTGTATATACATCGATTCATTGTCTGGTATATGCATCGTTCTCGAGAACCAATAATTATTATTAAAAATAAAACAGATGATATATATGAATAGGGAGCATCATCATGATACAGGTGGCAAGTAATTACTTTAAAGGTTTGTGGCATAATATTGTTGTTGTGATGTTGTATACATTTATTTATTTACCCATCTTGGTTTTAGTTCTGTTTTCATTCAATGAGTCCGAAGTTTCTATGAGTTGGACCTCTTTTTCATTGCGTTGGTATTATTTGTTATGGAACACGCCTGAACTTTTGGATTCATTAAAAGTCTCTTTCATTGTTGCAAGCGCATCAACATTCAGCGCTCTTTTCTTAGGTGTATGCTTTGTTATAGGCTCTTCATGTTGGAAAACGGATCATGTTTACTCATTGTTTTATCTCAATATAATTCTTCCAGATATAGTTTTAGGCATCGGGCTCCTGACCATTTTCAATTTTTTGCATCTTCCACTAGGGTATGGAAGTCTTATTGTTGGTCATACTCTGTTAGGGTTAGGTTTTGCTATTCCTATTATTCGAGCACGATATTTGGAGCTTGATCCAGTTTTAACTGAAGCATCGCTTGATTTGGGGGCGACGTATATTCAAACAATGATGAAAGTCATTTTTCCACTTTTGATTCCTTCATTATTAGCTGCAGGTTTAATTATTTTCACACTCTCATTAGACGATTTTATGATATCATTCTTTTGTAGCGGTCCGACATTGCAAACATTATCAGTCTATGTTTTTAGCATGATTAGAACAGGAATAGACCCAAGTATTAACGCACTTTCAACAGTTATTCTTGTGATGAGTTCACTACTCATTTTATTGTTGAGTTACAGTAAGCTTATTAACCGAGTAGTTAGTCATGAATAAAAACCATACAAAGTTTGAGAAGTTTGGAGTTTTCTTTTTTTATTTCAGCTTAATATCAATGTTTTTAGCATTACCTCATCTGTTTGAAAAGAAACAGGGATTGACTGTCTATACGTATGCAAATTTAATTCCATATGAAGTTTTTCATGACTTTGAAAAAAAAACAGGGATTCCAGTTCGGGTGAAGCTTTTCTCAAGCAATGAGGAGATGTTTGCAAAGATTAAGATAGATAAATCATCGCAATATGATCTGATTGTACCCGCTGATTATATGGTTGAAATCTTACATGAAGAAGGGTTGTTGCATGAAATCAATACGGATCTTATTACAAATCTTGGAAGTATAAATCATCATTTATTGAATAAAAGCTTTGATTTAAAAAATAAATATTCTTTGCCACTCGTCTATATTTTATATGGCTTAGGGTACAACAAATCTATTTTTGGAGAGAAATTATCTCATAATAGTTGGGAGATGGTTTTCAATGTTCCACATAAAAATAATAAAAGACCTGATTATTTTATTTCTATGCTTGATGATGGAAGAGAAGCTTTTTTCTTAGCTTCATTGTATTTGTATGGGAAAGTGAATGGGCTCTCTAAAAAAGAAATAGAAGCAGTAAAAGCTGTATTAATTAAGCAATGGGATTGGGTTGAAAATTATGCTAATGCAAATCAGCCATTCTATTTGCAAAGCGGACTCGTTCCTATTATTGTTGTAACAAATGATATCATGGCTAATCTTCTACGAAATTATGATAATGAGTATGGCTTTTCGATTCCCGAAGAGGGAAGTATTATGTCGATTGAGAATCTTGTTGTTTCAAAAACATGTAAAAATATAAACAAGGTTCATGCTTTGATAGATCATATTTTATCTGAAGGATCAGCCAGACAAATAGTTCTTAAGTATGGCTTATATCCTTCAAATGTTACTGTTTTTGAAAAAATAAAAAAAGGTGAATTTGGTAAATCGATTCCGATTGTATCTGATGCAGATATGAATAAAGCACATTTGCTCGACAATAGCATCTCTATCGAAACCTATTCAAAAATGTGGTTGCAAGTGAAATCATCTATTATGCAAAAAAGGTAAATAATTATTTACCTTGATGTACGTGAGCAATAGTAAATTCACGAGCAACTTTTTTAAGTTCTTTAGTTATGTCATCACTTAAGTCTTCACTTTTTTTAATGGAATTATATATTTCTGGATAGAGTGTCTTGACATAATTGCTATATTTTTCAACGAAATCTTTAATATGTTGCATTGGTAGGGTATCAAGAAAGTCTTCCTTCAATAGCCATAAAAATAGAGATTGGTCAACAAATGAATACGTTTTAAATCGAAGTTGTTTAAGCACCTCTATTGCACGTTTTCCTCGATCAAGTATACGTTGCGAGCTATGATCTAATTCCGATCCAAATTGTGCGAAGGCGCTCAGCTCTTTGTACTGAGCTAATTCAAGTTTTAAGGCCCCAGAAACTTTTTTAATTGCTTTTGTTTGTGCTGCGCCACCAACACGAGAGACAGATAAGCCGACGTTTACTGCAGGTCTGACTTCATTATTAAAAAGGCTGGTATCAAAAAATATTTGTCCGTCAGTGATAGAAATTAAATTTGTTGGAATGAATGCTGAAATATCATCACATTGTGTCTGTATGACTGGTATTGCACTGATAGAACCTCCACCAGCTTCAGCTGTAAATCGTCCTGCACGCTCTAAAAGACGCGAATGAATGTAGAAGATGTCTCCAGGATACGCTTCACGACCTGCAGGCCTGCGAAGCAATAAAGAGAGTTCTCTGTATGCAATAGCATGATTGGTTAGATCATCATATATTATCAGTACATCTTTGCCTTGTCGCATGAAAAATTCTGCAATCGTACTTCCTGAATAGGGTGCAATAAAGTGATTAAGAGACATTTCTTGAGCATCAGCTGAAACAATAATAGTATAATCAAGCGATCCATTTGATGATAACGTTTCAATTAATTTTGCTATAGTTGATTTTTTTTGTCCGATGGCAACATAAACACAGATTACATCTTTTCCTTTTTGATGCAGCATTGTATCAATTAAAAAAGTTGTTTTTCCTGTCTGTCTATTGCCAATTACTAGCTCACGTTGTCCTTTGCCGATTGGTATAAGTGAGTCAACTATTGTTGTTCCTGTTTCAAGCGGCTCGCTTATTGGAACTCGCTCAATGATACCAGGAGCATTGATTTCGATGGGCATCATGGTGATATCAGATAATTCTTCTTTTGAATCTAGAGGCATTCCTCGAGCACTCACAACACGTCCTAAAAGAGCGTTGCAAACAGGGATTTTAAAAATACTATTTGATCTGTGGGCAACTTCTTGTTCCTTAACAGGGGCAAATCGATCAAATAGGACAACAGTTGCAATATCTTCATCAAGGTCGAGTATGATTCCTTTATTCCCACTATCAAACTCTATTAACTCACCAAAAACGGCATTGTTAAGTCCAAAAACACGACATACACCATCACTGATCTTTATAACGGTTCCAATTTCTTGAAAATCACGTTCTTGTGAATCTTCAAAAAGTTTTTCAAGTGATGAAATGGTGTTTACCTGTTTTTTCATGTTTTTTCCTTTTATTCTTGATTGTGGGCAAAATAGGTAATTTTTTTTAAAAAAGAACGAAGCGAATAATCCCAATAATATTTTGAATGACGCATGGTGAATCCAGCATATAATTTTTCATCAATAGAAAAAATGGGAAGAACGGTTTTTTTCGTTTTTTGTTCAAGTGAAGAGACAATTTTTTTTTTATCAGCATTTGTTAAAGATTGAGCACTGGTAATCGTCCATTCTTCTACCCCCTCTAGTGTTTGATACCACGCACAGAGATAGCTAATAATTTCTGGTAATAACTCTATATTTCTTTTTTCACATAAAAGTAACAAAAGTTTCTTTTCAGCATCAGTTTCAAAATTATATAATGCAAGCATTTCATCTATGATAGCTTCTTTAGTTTTTTTTGTAGTTGATCCCATTGCTAAAAAAAGGAGATGCTTTTTGTACTGAGGAAGATCTTCTTTCCACTGTTTATACAATTCATACGGTACAGCTTTATCTTTGCTTGTATAGAAGAAACGAATAAATGCTTTGCTATAGGCTTTAGATCCTTGAGAAAAAACTATCATTTTTTTTCTCCTTGTTGGTTAAGCCGTTGTATTTGTTTACGCGTGTACTCTTTGAAAAGTTCTGGATTGTTCTGTTTTATCTGCTCGATTGCATCAATACTTGATTCTACTATTAAAGACATTTGTTTTTTTTGTACGACGTGACTCTGCATCTGCTCGGATATGTTTATTATATGTTTTTGATGTAGATCTGCCCTGTTTTTTTCTTCTATTACAAATCTCTCTTCAATGTCGTTATGCCAGTATTCTATTTTCTTTTTAAGAATCTTAAGCATTTGGATAGTGTTGATGAGGTTTTCGTTTTCTGATGAAATATTATGACGAAGTTGAATGATTGAGTCATTCTTTTTTTTTTTAGATCTACGTCAGTATCATGTGCTTCTTTAAGAGCTTGATATCCGTATTGCATAAAAAAAGAACGCATCTGATATAAAATTCCTCCAAAAAGAGTCATTTTAAATAGAATATTAATAACATCAAGATTCATGATGACATTCCTTTTCTATGATTTTTACGAGCTGCTCCGTGATATCGTTCGGTAATTCGACAAACTCTTCTGTATTAAGCAGAGGCTTTTTGACTTCCAACTTTGATCTCTGGGCACGTGGAAGAGTCCGTTCTTTTTTCGCAATATCACTTTTAAATTGTTGGATAGTATCTTGATGTGTCTGTATGACTGCTGCTTTTTCTCTTGTAAGTTGTTCTTCTTCAGTCTCTAATTTTTTTATTGCATCTCTAGATTCAAACAGAAATGAAAGCGCTTTCTTCAAGAAAAAACGTTTAAGAATCCAATATAAAATAAAAAAATTACCTATCTGAAAAAGTAATGTTGCATTTAATTTCACAACAGTCCTCGATTCTTGTCTCTGATTTTATTTAAATACTAAAAGAAGCGCTATCACAAGAGCATAAATTGCTGCGGACTCAACAAAGACCATAGCAATCATCATAGTACGACTAATGATATTAGCACTTTCTGGGCGCTTCGCTAAATTTTCACATGCTTTTGCACCGATCATTCCTTGGCCAAGAGCAGGTCCAATAGTACCAATTCCCATACAAAAGCCAGCTGCACAGTACGAGGCTACTTTTACCCAATCAACAGCATTTCCTAATGGTTCCATAAGAATTCCTTCGCTTTGTAATGATTACTTCTTGATATTAAAACTTATAATCGTATTTGTTATTCTATGGTTTTACCTTTTCTTTGTCAATAAATCTATAGCGATATATTTCCCACTTGAGGCTTAGTAGGTGAGGCTTTTTGTAAGTTATACATAAAATGTTGAAGCTCTTCAAGATGTTTGTTCTGTACTTGTTTATTTTCTTCAAAGTTCTCATTGCAATCAAGGGAAAGGATGGGAACGTTTGAAATTTGAGGATCAATGTTTTTTTTATGTATGAGCCATTGTTCGTGCTGTTCATGAAGTGCTTGAAGATATGAGAATGCAATGCTGCTTTCTTCGTGTCGTTTTCGATGCTTAATTCGCTTTTGACTGACTTCTGGTGTTGTACGGAGGTAGACAAAACCTGCAGGCTTAGGGGCGTAATTTTTAACAAGCCAAGAGAAGAGATCTTTATACAATGTCCATTCTAAAGATGTCATGAATTTCTGTCCAAAGCAGTTTTTAGCAAAGCAGTATCGATCACAGAAGACAGATCTCTCAACACAGTGCAAAAGAGTGGGAAAATTTTTTTCGTGTTCTATGAGTGTTTTAATCCGACTAATGAAGGCAAATGTTTGAAATGTGTAAGACCATCGAGGCATATCTTTATAAAAAAGATCAAGGAGATTCTCATTGTTTTCAAGTGTTTGCCAGTTTTGTACCGGTTCTAAAATGATGTTAACATTCGGAATCTTATTTTTTACGATATTTAAAAAGGTCGACTTTCCAGATCCAATGTTTCCCTCAATCATTAAGAAAAGAGATTTGCTTTGCATGATAACCTTCTGTTGATTTACTTTTATTTTTTCATATGTCTTTCAGTTATCAAGTATAAATTTTAGAAATTTATTTGCAAATGATTTATTTT
>JAESUJ010000041.1 GCA_016763165.1 Candidatus Babeliales bacterium | reverse complement strand
GGAGTTTTGCTATGAAACTGTGTTGCGTGAAACATGGGAAAAAATAGTTAAAGATACAGATTTTTTTTTGCATGCGGAAGAGGCTGAGTCATTGTTTTCGGTTCCATCATGGAAAGGTGATTTGTCAGATTATAGCTTAGTACAAAAGTACAAAGATCAATATTCGGTCCTTGGTATTGATGGTTCTCAAGTGTATCCAGATCATCATCAATTATATGTGCAGCAAGCATTGATAAATATTGGTGGGATTTCTATCGAATATGGGAGTCAAGATCCAGTTTCTGTTTTTTCTGAACCAGAACTTTTTTCTTTGTATCGATTAAATGAACAGAAAGAACAGATTGTTGTGACAACGGAGTGGATCAATCTTGAGCGAGAGGCTCGTGAGTTTGAAGTATCTGTTGAAAAAGCTCTAGCTATGAAAAAAAAAGGATGTAAGCAGCTGGTTGTTCTATTTGATGGAACTCTTCTATTTTATCATTTGATATCGGTGAATGATAAAGATAGGCAGTATTTTTTTGATCGGTATTGCAAAGCGTTACAAATATTGACTGACCATGCTATTCCGTTTGCAAGTTATTTGAGTGCACCACAAAACAAAGATCTTATTAATTTAATAAAACTTGGACTCTGTCGATTTAAACGTGCTAATTGCCGACCATGTCATGAGGCGTATGAAACATTTCCTTGTGAAGTTGTTGATACTGTTTCTGATCGACAATTGATGAGTACCGTTCTTCCTCGTCTGCATAGATCAATATTTTTTAGACCAGCATCTATGTGGAGCTTGCAATATCTTGAAAACTTACAACCTTATTTTTCATATTATCATGGTGCTCAAGAAGTGGGTAGAATTGAGATGCCTGCATGGATTGTTCAAGATGATGCTATTTCTAGTTTTGTTTATCAAGTTATTGTTGATCAGATTGAAAAAGGGTACGGGTATCCAGTTGTCTTAGCTGAAGCTCATGAGCAAGCAGTGGTAAAACAAGCAGACAAAGAATATTTTTATCAAGTCTGTGCTCGACAAGCTTCAGATCAGAGTATTGCAATACAACATTCTGAAAAAAGCATTAAAAAGAAGCAAATGCCGTATTAAGAAGGATTTGCTGAAAATTTAACATAATCTAAATTTATATAAAACGTTTTTTTTGTATTTAACCGCATTTTTTACAGAAAAAATGCTAAAAATCGATTAAATATGGGGTTCGCCTTTTGTTTAAATCAATAGGATAGGTTATTCTAAATATATAGATTGAGTTTTGTTGTATAGAGAGATTTAAAGAAGGAGAGTTTTATGAAAAGACTATTATTATTATTTATAATTTTTATCGGATTAGTAGATGTATCTAATGCTGATGCTAAAAACTTATTGGTTGATTCAACTCATAAGGGAAATGAAGTAAAGATTTCATCATCAGATACCATTCATCATTTTTTGAAAGTAATGGGATCTTCAATTTGAAAATAGTGATTTCTTTATAGATTTAGCGGGCGAACATTTTAATTTAGAAGATTTTAAAGAAATGTTTAAGATTTATATAGCTACTTTTTCAAAAGAATTTATTATCAAATATAAAAGAGAAATTAAAATACTTATAGGAATACTCTTAGCAGATAATAATATAAATAACATATGTGAGATAAAAGAGATGGGAATAAGTTTCAATCAAAATATAGATAATGCATATGTTACATATTCTATATTTGGTCCTTCATATGAGATACTTGCTTCTGTAAGTGGTAGTAGTACGCGTGATATATATAATATGTTTGATTCTGTTGAGTCTTGGTATGATGACTTCAAATTAAAGTTAAGTTGTAAGTTTGATCCTATTGTTACTCAGTCACGAGAACAGCATTTTACAATGTTATTTGATCAGTTAAAAGAAACATGTATTAAAAATTGATTAAACTCTAAGGTTTTATTTTTATAGATCATAAAGAATCCCAGAACTCAGTTCTGGGATTCTTTATGATCATACTTCATTTTAGATGCAGAAATTTCATAAACTATTTCCTCTTAAATTTTAAGAAGGTATTAATATATTTGCGCTATGTATCTGTCTTGTATTTAAACAGGATGTAAAAAGAGAGAGTATCTCAGTGATGGTGCACTTCATAGATGTTTCTTGAGACTCTCTGTCATCTTCTCCCATCATCCGACTTAAGAAAGATGGTGGATCTGGGTAGATCATTTTTATTTCAGAATCAGAGTTTAGAGCTTTTTTAATCTCCTGATTAACCTCTTCTGTTGATCCGACTCTGTCTATAAGGCCTTGTTTAAGTGCTTGATTTCCTGTTAGCGCTTTGCCATCAGCCCATGAAGCAAGGTTTTTTAAGGAAAGGTTTCGTTGCTTTGCAACATCTTCTGTGAACTGTTTGTACATGTCATCAGATGTTCCTTGTAGATACAACCGTTGTTCCGGGGTTAAATCAGTAAATTTATTACCCGTCGCTTTGTATTTCCCTGATTTGATATATTCAACATTCATGTTGAGATATTCCATACTTTTTTTCAAGTGAATTAGTTGCATGAGTACCCCAATGTTTCCTACCAATGATGAAGGAAGAGCTATGATCTTGTCAGCAGCTGCAGCAACATAATAACCACCAGAACAGGCCCAATCTTGTATTTCAACAAAGACAGGTTTTTTCTTTCTTGCTTCAAGTAATCCGTAATGCATCGCTTGTGATGCAGCAGGAAATCCTCCTGGAGAATTAATCTTTATCCAGAGAGCCTCTATGTTTTTATCGTCACTAAACTTTTTTACATGTCGTAAAAACCAGGTAGCACTTCTTATTTCACCCTGTAAGGGGATGCACCCAATATTTGTTTTTTTTGACATTCTATCATCAATCTTATTTTTAATATCACTAAAAAAAGAGGGAGCGAATTGTAAAAAAAGCATGATGAAAAAAAAGTTTTTTAGTAAAGAAAAAAAAGTTGTTTTTTCTGCTGCCATAAAAGCCTCATAGTTTATCTATTTTTTTGTGCATATTCTTGGATTTGTAAATAAGGAACCGTATGATTTTTTCCATTTTCATCATGTAATATCATGTTGCCGCTTGACAAGAAATCAAGTATTTGTCCTCGCATAACGAGCCCAATATTATGAAAAAAAGTTATGGTCTCATTAAGATATGCTTGTTTTGCTTTCCATTCAGTGTACAGCTGAGGATACTGTTTTATTTCCCAGACGGCGTGCATTTCTTCAAGTTTTTTTAAAAATGAAGCGACGTATTTACTTTCATCCACTTCTTCTTCTGTGACAACACGAGCACTTGCTTTGGTATGATAATATTCATTAGAAAATGCGTAGACATTGTTGAGATGCATAGTGACAATTGCAAGTATGCCAACAATTTTTCCTTGCTCAATAACTGCTTCAGTGAAAAGAGTTGCAATAGCTTTATGATTGACCACAACATCATCCGGCCAGTTCAGCCCTGCATTAAGTGAGTCAAAAGGATGAAGCATCGCAAGTTCGAGCATCATGTGTAGCGCGGCTAAAGGCGGGGTATGTCCACCGAAATTTTTGTGTCCCATTTGATCGCTTTTGATAACAATTCCGATACTCTGTTCTCCTGGAGATAAACGATATGTTTTTTGATATCGCTTGGGCACAAGGTTACATGTTTGGGGAATGTAGATATGATGATTTTCAGAATTCTTATATTCTGATCTGAGGAATTCGATCATGTTGCTAACGTGATCAAGTCGTTCTTGTTTAAATGGGGTTTTCATAAAAGTCCTTATTAATTATTATTATCGAGTTGAGCTTCGTATTTCACGTGCAGTCTGGCGAGCAAGATCCCGATCTTTAATTTGTTGTTTTTTATTAAATAATTTTTTATGTTTGCCTACACCAATTTCAAGTTTAATATATCCACGTTTGTTGAAATATAGAGAAAGAGGAATGAGCGTTAATCCTTTGCGAGATACACTACCGATGATTTTGTTTATTTCTCGTTTATTAAGCAGTAAATCTCTGTTGCATCGTGTGTAGCTATCGCTTTTATCATACGCATAGCTGTATGGCGCAATGTAGCAGTTCATCAAAACGATTTTGCCATCTCTGACATTGCCAAACGCGTCATTCAAAGAGACCTGTCCTTTACGAATTGATTTAACTTCATCACCCGTGAGGATCATTCCAGCTTCATATTTATCTGAAATTTCATAGTCAAAAAAGGCTCGTTTATTTTTACAAATCATCTTCATGGTTGTACCCTTTTAGAGGGTTGTGCTTGTTCACTTTCTTGTTCAGGAAAAAGTGAGAGAAGCTGGTAAACATTTTTAAATCCATATTTTTTTACATCACTATTTGATGCAACGGTGTCAGCTACAAGTAATTGTTTAATGCCAAATTTTTCTGCTTCTTTCATGCGTGTTTTCATATGTGTTGATGATTTTAATTGTCCCGTAAGTGTCAATTCTCCCAACGCAAGCGAATGGAGAGGAAGAGGCTTTTGAAAGTAACTTGATAAAAGCGCCAAGGCGATTCCCATGTCACTTCCTGCATCTTTCATTTTGACACCACCACTTACTTTAAAGAAAATATCTTGTCGACTGAAAGGAATATGTAAATATTTTTCTAAAATTGCTGCAATAAGGACGACTGTTTTTGAATCTACACCGGTCACCACTCGTTGTGGCATACCGAATTTCGACTCAACAGTGAGAGCTTGTAGTTCAAGTAATAAAGGGCGAGTTCCTTCAATGGTGCAGACAAGAGCAGATCCCGGGCTTTCAGAGGTCTGATCGAGTAGTTGTTGATTAATATTAGAGACTGGCACAAGTCCTTTTTCTTCCATTTCAAAAAAACCAATCTCATTAATTGTCCCAAATCTATTTTTTTGAGATCGTAAAATACGTGTTTGCCAACGATCTTCACCTTGAAGGTAAAAAACTGCATCAACCATATGTTCAAGAAGTTTTGGTCCAGCCATTTGACCATCTTTGGTAATGTGGCCTGTGATGATGATGCTAATTTCTTGTTCTTTAGCAACACGCATTAAAAAGAATGCTGCCTCACGCAATTGAGCAACAGTACCAGGAAATGCTTGTGGTTGAGAAAGTAAAAAGCAATTTTGAATTGAGTCTAAAATAACAACATCTGGCTTCTGTCTTTTAATATGTTCAACAATAGCTTCTAGTCCTGCTTCATCAGAAAAAAATATGTTTTCAGATGTCACATTCAAGCGGATTGCTCGTTGCTTTACTTGTGTTAATGACTCTTCAGAAGAAAAATATTGAATGACATGATTTTGAGCTAGTCCTTCAGCTACTTGCAATAAAAGTGTTGATTTTCCAACGCCAGGATCTCCGGTAATAACAATAAAAGATCCAGGAATAATCCCACCTCCAACAACGCGATCCCATTCATCAATTCCGCTCAACATACGAGGCTTTTCAGAACTTAAAATATCACGTAATAAAATAGGAGTTCCTGTTTTTTCAGGATTAATATATTGAGTAAAAGATTGCTTTGTTGTAGCTACAGCAATTTTTTTTTCTGTAAAAGAGTTCCACGTTGAACAACCTGGACAGCAGCCGATCCATTTAACTGATTCATGGCCACATTCAGTGCAGTGAAAAACACTTTTTAATTTTGACACGCAGGCTGCTCTTGTTTAGTTGCCAATAAAATATATACATTCTGATCTTGCTTGTTGATGGTAAAGCAGGTTCGGCAGCGTGCTTGATATTTTTCTTCAGATCCAACCATAATAATAGGGTCTTCATATCGAGCAGGAGCACCATCTATAAGACGTTGGGTGTGATGTGCATTTGATCCACATACAATGCAGACAGCTTTATGCTTGGTTACATAGTCAGCAAGTGCAAGCAAGTGAGAAGTTGTTGGAAATGGTTCACCTCTAAAGTCAAGATCAAGTCCAGCAGTGATTACTCGTTTTCCTGCTTTGACCAAAGATTGGATAACTGGTATGAGCTTCTGAGAAAAAAACTGAATCTCATCAATTCCAATAATATCAATTTCAGGTTTTTTACACATTTCAAGCAGTGAATCAAAGAGATCGTCATTGTGGTCAAATAATTCAGCTTCACGTTCATTGCCGTCATGTGAAACAATACAGGTTATGCTCTTCCGATTATCAATACGTGGCTTGATCGTTATTACCTGCTTTTTTGCAAATTCTGCACGACGAAGTCGACGCATGAGATCTTCTGTTTTACCTGAAAACATTGATCCGCAAATAACTTCAAGAGATCCGTTTTTATTTTCTTGCAGATGTTTCACTGGTGTCCTTTCATTCAAAGTAATATTTTCTGTTTAATCAGTTATAATTCTACTCTGAAACTAAAAAAAAACCAGTCACATCTTTTAGACTTTCCTGTTAAAAGATGCAATCAAGCTGTTTGAAAGGAATTTAGTAGGTTCTGTATGGAGAAGAATAGCGACTAGTTGACGCTCTCAGAAAAACAGATCTCCTTACATTGACTCAGGATAGAAATAGTTACATGTAAGAAGAGGAAGTTGCTATAGCACTCTGTTGTATGCAGCCAAACAATAAGCCGGATTCTGTCATGTATCTTTCGATACAAGTGGCAATCATGTATCTATGCGACATACCCGCACATGGTTGCGAACAGGAAACGCCATGCGCCTATTTTGTCTTGCTCCTGATTGGGTTTGCCTCACACTATAATTACTTATAATGAGCGTGCGCTCTTACCGCACAGTTTCACCCTTACCATCTGTGATGGCGGTTTAATTTCTGTTGCACTTTCCGTGAGCTTACACTCCCCTTGCTTGTCTGTTTACGTACACGTATTCACCTTGCAAGGAATCAATCCTGTTTGGAGTCCGGACTTTCCTCATTACACTGATGCAATGCGATTGCCTTGTTTACCATGCATACAGCAGAGTAGATTAATTATATCATAAGCAGATAGAATGTGAAGTGGTATTTTTTAATGTTCGCCGTTTATATTGCGCCTATGAATAAGTTTTATTATTTTTGTATTGTTACGTGACTGTTAAATATCTGAAATGAGTAGATGTTCAAACATTAATTAGGAGTTCAAATGAAAAAAATGGTTTTCATGTATTTGGTTTTCATGGTATCAATGGTTTCTGTTAAAGCAGCTGAAAATACTGATATGAAAATGCCTTCCAAAGAAGAGTTGGTTGTTGTTTTTGAGGATGTAGGGTTAGATTATTTTGCAAAGAAGACTGGTATTATTGATAAATTAGCGAATAGAGATATACCTGTTTTAGGTGTTGTTATCGCTATGAGTTGTGCTAAAAGTGATTATTTTAAAAATCATGTAGATTCTTCAATGAGGGCAATCATAGTCATAACAATGTGAAAATCTTTATATAGATTTTATGAACATTTATATGAAGAGCACCCATTGATGCTGGCAAAAGTGAAAGAAATATTAAAATAAATTAAATATAGATAAAGAGTTTTTTTCAGATGTTTAGCAGTCAAACAATAGATCCTCTTTATATTTGGTCTATTGCTTTTTAATAATTATGAAAAAGTATGAAAAATAAAATTAGTTATCATATCAATTCCAAAAAGTATACAGAATGTCAATAGTGCTGATTTCAAAGCATCTCTGTGTAAAAAATGGTTGATGCTCAAAATAAAGCAGGTAAAAAGAGCAAGGATCATAATAACGGGAAAGATTGATCCATAGATCAAAAAGTAGTATCCACTGATGAAGAGAGTAGCAATAATCGTTTTCATTGAGGATGAAAGAATACTGTTTCGATACAAGCTGAGGACACAAAGCATCAACTTGCAAGAAGGTTGATAAAAAAAGATCCAATAAACGATGTCAATAATGATTGAGCAAAATAATATAAGCATGAGCGAGGCTTCCTTTTTAGCTATGTTTTTTATTCTTTTTTGATACTATGGTGTAACAGAGAATAAATTTTTTGTCATGAGTTTAAACAATTAAAGGATAGGTCTATGCGCGTTCTCTCAGGTATTCAATCGAGTGGGATGGTCCATTTAGGTAATTATTTTGGCGCTTTGATGAATTGGGTCAAGTTGCAAAATGAGGGACATGATTGCTTCTATTTTATAGCAAATCTACATTCGATGACGCAGTCGTACGATCCTGCGTTGCTTAAAAAAAGAACTCTTGAGTTAACTGCAACCTTGATTGCTATTGGGATTGATCCTGAAAAAAGCACACTATTTATTCAATCAGATGTTTCAGAACATTCAGAATTGGCATGGATTTTAAGTTGTTTAGCTCCTTTGGGTGAGATGGAACGGATGATTCAATTTAAAGAAAAGTCTGCTCAATCTCCTGAGTCAGTCAATGCAGCTCTTCTGTTGTATCCAGTTTTGCAGAGCGCTGATATTTTATTGTATCGACCAGATTTGGTTCCTGTTGGTATTGATCAAGCACAGCATCTGGAATTGACTCGGAATTTAGTTCGAAAATTTAATAAACGTTTTAATACAGAATACTTTAAAGAGCCTCAGACGTTTCACACAGAGACTGTTAAGGTTGTTGGGCTTGATGGAACAGCTAAGATGAGTAAATCGCGTGATAACTTTATTGGATTAGTCGAAGAGCCTGAAATTATTAAAAAAAAATTAAGAACAGCAGCAACCGATCCTGCTCGAGTCCGTCGGGATGATCCTGGCAATCCTGATATTTGCAATGTTTTTTCTTTGCACAAATTAATTTCTTCAGCAAAAGATCAGGCATGGTCAGAAAAAGGATGTCGAACAGCTGAAATTGGTTGTTTAGATTGTAAGGGTCGTCTGTTTGAAAACTTGATGCAACTGCTTGATCCAATTAGGGAGCGGTATAAAGAGTTGATGGAAAAACCAGGTCTTTTACACGAATATCTCGATTTAGGTGCTCAAAAGGCAAAAAAAGAGGCTCAAAAGACTTTAGAGAAGGTTCATGAGTTAATTGGTATTTCTCGATGAAGATTTTTCAGTCAATGAAGCAATTCTTGCCTTTTATTGTGACGTTGTTGCGCATCTGTCTGACCCCAATAATAGTTTATTACTTTTTAGTAGGGTTAAAAGAATCAATTTTTATAGGAACTCTATTTTTCACTATTGCTCTGTTAAGCGATTGGCTGGATGGATTTTTGGCTCGACGATGGAGTGTTACAACAGAGCTAGGTGCATTTTTGGATTCGTTAGCTGACAAAGCTTTGCTCTGGTCAACGATGGCTGTCTTGATGTTTTATACAATTTTATCGCCAATATTGTTTTTTACTGTTCTTATTCGTGATCTATTAGTTACCGCTTTACGTCTGTATGCAACAAGTAAAGGTTATCCTGTTAAAACATCATGGGAAGGTAAGGTTAAAACTTGTATGCAGTACCTGCTCTGTTATGTTGGGTTTATCCAGCTTCTTGCTTTAAAGAGTTCGCTGTATTCAGCTCTGTCCATGACACTTCCTCTTTTATGGATAAGTGGCATTGTTGTTTTCCTTACGATTTTATCGGGTCTACGTTACTTTGATCTACTGTTTCAAAGGAATTCTCCGTTATTGCAAAAAACTACTCTTTTTATTGGAGCTTGTGCAGGGGTTGGTTATTTGCCGTACATGCCGGGGACATGGGGATCTTTGGCAGCTCTTCTCCTCTGTTTCATTGTTCCAACAGCTTCTCTTTTCTGGTTGGCTGCTGGATTGACAGCTTTAGGTGTTTGGGCTTCTGATCATATTTGTGAGTCAGCAGGAGTCAAAGATCCTTCGTATGTTGTTATTGATGAGGTTGTAGGTATGTTTCTTGCGTACTCGATCTGTTCTCCTCTTATAAGGTATCTAGAAATAGGTGATTTTTCTCCTTATTCTTTAGCTTTAATGACTTTTGGTCTGTTTAGGTTTTTTGATATTTTGAAACCATGGCCTATTTATTGGGTTGAGTCTCTTCCTGGCGGGTATGGAATCATGATGGATGATGTAATAGCTGGGATTTTTTCAGGCTTTGCACTCCCTGTTCTGCTTGTTTTTTATCAATAAGCATCATTTTTTCTATAAATATGTCTCTTTTTGATTCTTTTATATCTATGTATGCTTCTTTTCTTTTTCAAACGATTGATAAGTCACTTTTTTAAGGTTTTTTAAAATAAAAAGTGGTATTTGCATCTCTTTTGTCTATTTCAGCTCGGTGGCATTGTTGGGTCTTAAAAAAGCCTGTAATATTAGAGTATGCAGTTTGAATTGCAAAAAGAAATAAAAGGAAGTGGTCTCATAAAAGAGATAGTTTTAAAAGGGAGGAGAAATCCTATGAAAAAAATAATACTTATGATCTTGTTAGCCATCTCAACAGCAAATATGTTTGCTGCAGAATCAGGTTCAGATTTAGGACAGCCAGGAAAGACTGAAGAGCGTGAGCTCAATTGGAATGCGATAGGAGGACTTATGGTCATTATTGCTCCTTTAGTTTTTTCAAAATGTTCAACATGGACAGATAACATTAAACGATTTAAAGAAGATACTAAAGGTAAGCATCCTATCAATAAAATAGGATATTTATCCTTATGGTTTCAGGAAGAATCTGAGGGTGGTGTTAAGTTAACAAAAGAGCAAGAAGCGAAGTTGATTGATGCGCATAAAAATGAGCTTGATCTTTTAAAAGGTGATCGTGTTGCTCTTAAGAAAAAAATGAAAGAACTTGCAGAAGCAAAGTATGGTGCACGGAGTACATTTAAAGATGTCGAAGAAGATTTGTTTAGTCAATTAGCAGGGTGCGACATGGGTGGCCTTAAATTTGGTGAAGATGCTTTTGCTAAAGAATTAAACGAAAGCACTAATCTGTTCAAAGGCTTGTTCGATTAATTAAGTAGATGTTGAAAAAGAGAGGTAAAGAAAAAGAGAGATTAAAAAGGAGTAATGATTATGATACAAGTTACAATGAAAAAAATGATGATATTAGCAGCTATGACGGTTGTTGGACAGACTCAGATGCTTGCTGTGCAGGATTATAATTTCGGTTTTGGCTATGAAGTAGAAGAGCATAAAGATATTAGAAGATCGCGTGAAGAGTATATTAAGTATGTAGAAAAAAACATACCAGTAGGAAGTAATTTAGATGCTCATTCTTTTTTTGATGATAAAGATGTTAGTCAAGAAACTGAGTTAAGACTCAGTCAGGTGCTTCAAAATCGAATCAGTGTTGAGTTGCATAAAAATGTGTATAAAGTTTTAAGAACTATCGGTGAAAAGATTGAAAAAAAAGCTGGCGATTATGCAAATAGTAAGTCTAGTGATTCAGATACACGCACAAAATTAAAAAAAGAATTGGTGCAAGAGGCGCAAGTTGTTCTTCATAAAATTGCATTTGGTTCATCTGAATGGTTGAATCTGATACCCTTGGCAAACGCGGTCGGAAAGGAATTCACTCAATTAGAAGTGGGTGATCTTGATTCTGCATTGAGCAATAATGAAGATATCTTAAGAGTTATTGGGCTTGATGGTGATAAAGGTGTAGCGGAAAAGTTTATAAATATTATAAATTTTAACCTCTTAGCATATAAGCAATTGTTTGATTATTTATATAGTGGAGATAGTAGGTCTGAACTTAATGAGCATTATGCAACATTATTATTCAAAAATGCTGTAGGGTCATATTCTGCAAGAAAAATTGTTACTGAAGATATTAACGTAGGTGAGTATCTACGAGATGTAAATAGACAAGAAAAAGCTCGTCAATTTATTGTTTCAGTTGATGTTAAGAAAAAGTATGAATTGTTGCAAAAGTTTCAAGATGCTGTTCTTAATCCTGAAGGAGCTCGAAGTAGTTGGTTGGAGACTGTTTCAAACGTATCGCTTCCACTATTAGTAGTTATTGCTGGGTACGGAGCGATTGCTTATAGCGGTAAGGTTAAAAGTGAATCATTTATGACTCCATATCAATGGGCTGAAAATAATTTCACGCAACTTAAGAAACCTGTTGATGTAGCAGAAATTGGATCAGAAGATAAATCAGAAGAGAATTAACCTTTATAAAGGTTTAATTAAAAGAGCAGGCAAAAGGCTTGCTCTTTTTTTTGTTCAATGAATTTGTTGAGTAAGTTGAAATTGTGCCTAACAGGACTCGAACCTGTGGCCTAGCGATTAGGAATCGCTCGCTCTATCCACCTGAGCTATAGGCACATTGAGTAATGAGTATAGGTGAAGTGGTAAGAAAATATAGATATTCCAGAAATATATATTTTAAAGATCAATATCTTGGTACAAAATTTTGGTACAAAAAAAGCTCTGTCAGAATAAACAGAGCTTTTTTTATGCGTTGATTTTATTTTGTATCAATAGATGGAGGTTTTAAATTTTAGATCCTTTATGTTTTTCTTGAGTATGAGAAAAAGCACGGGATTGTTTCTGTTTGTTAAGCGATCTGCTTACAGAATTAATATCTTGGTATGCTTCTGAGTGTTTTCCTTGATCAACTGATCGTAAGATCGATTCGTGTTCCCAAGGCTTGCTCTTTTTATAATGGCTTTTTCGTGGCGTTTGCTTTTTTGACATAGCCTAACTCCTTTGTCTGGTTAATGGATATAATACATTTTATTCTCAGAATACCAATTTTGATTCCTAATAGTCAATAATCTACTCCTTATTGCGATGAGGGAAGGTGTTTAATCTCTTTCAATATTTTCATTGAGAAATGTTCAAAAAATGATAAAAAAAGTTAAAAAAAAGCTTGCAAGAGTCTCAAGAATCTATAGGATGATACTCATGAACGAACGAGTTGACAGAAACGAGTTTGAAAGCGAATCAAAAGCATTTGTTTTTAAAAGAGTATTTGGTTCGGGCTGGATCATCGGTG
>JAESUJ010000040.1 GCA_016763165.1 Candidatus Babeliales bacterium | reverse complement strand
GTTAATACAATACTCTGGCTTGATGCATCACGAAATAAAAAAGATAACGTCTGGTTTTTTCAGTTGAATGAAGCGGATAGAAGTTTTGATTTAAAAATATGCAGATAATTACAGGTGAAAAAAAAGGTTTTGTCTTAGATTTATTTATTCGTGATAAAACAGAAGTTTTTGCTGCCGAAGATCAGAAAAAAATAGAAACATTATTGCCTTTTGATATTGAATTGAAAGGTGACAGTGGAAAAGTACATGTCGAGCAGATTATGCTTTCTTTGGCATCGTATGCGGCGCTGTATGCACTTGATGTAGATTATGGATATTTGGAAACTCAAACAAAGAATGGAAATATATCTTTTTTACAGATGTCGCAAGAGCAGAATCAGCAAGTGAAAGATTATATTCATGAAAAAAAGATACTGATTACTGAGAGTGAAAGTAAAAACTTACGAAAAAGAGTGACTTTTTTCATAAATCAGTTACCTGAGGGATTGCCGATCGTAGCTGGACCTATCTTTAAAAAAAGTAACGAAGAGATAGGATTTGCAAAGCGGATAAAAGATCTCAAAGAGGAAATGGTAGCGTGGGAACGAGGATTATCAAGTGAAAATCCTTTGAAAAGTGCAGTTGATCATGTTAATGGGGATGCGTTTCCAGAAGGTTTTCAGTCAGATCAAAAAGAGATTGTGAAACAGTTTTTATATTTTATTGATAATAATTCCAAATCTATAAAATATAGGCAAATTATTGAACAAGAAATTAATGAATTTACGTTAGATCTTGCTGTTTTAAATCTTGAAATGCCCTTTGCATTGAAAAAAAAGGGTGAAGAAGAGGGTCATGAAATAATTGAATCGAAATCGATGAGTATCATAGAATATGCAATTTTGTTTGCTGATCGAGAACTTTTAAAATGGATGTTGGGGTTAAAAAAAGGTGAAAATAAAATCTTTGATCCTGAGGAAAAAAAAGACAGAATTAATGAATCTTTGAAAGATATTGATAAATATTCTTCAAGTAAAGTTCAAAAAGTTGAAGAATCGCTATTAAGCTTGGTATTTGGTCAGAAAACAGTTAAAAGTGTTTTAGAAGATCTTAAGTCTGTTTCTGTGATGCCAGCACCGCCTGTACGTAAAGATCAGATTAAAAAAGAAACTCTTGTAGAAGAAAAAACAAGTCAAATAAAAGCATACAAGAGCTGGATAGATAAAAATAAACAGTTTCAGCCTCTTGCTGCAGCGATCGAGAAAACTATTGGTGAGGATGTAGATCCAGAAGGGTTTAAAGAAATCTCTCTTTTACTCTTTTCTTTGATTCATCGTGATGACGATAATCTTTTAAAGTATCTGGAACAACGGATTCAAAAAGAGTTTGATAGGACAAATTGTAAAGAATTACATAGAAAGTATTCACTTACAGTTGATGTTCACAAGAAGTCATGGGGAGTTGGTTTTTCAGGTTGGGCTGAAACTACTGAAAAAAAACCATTGAGGCTTTCATTGTTAGAATACGCTTACTTGTATGCTTCTGAAGAGGTTCTTGATTGGATGATTAATTTAGAATTTCAAGATGGATTTGAATTGTTTAAATATAGCATTGAACCTAAAGATTTAAAAAGATTACAGGAGTTGCAAAAAGAAGCAGTCGAGTACAAAGGTGAGCTCTATCCAGGTATGAAAAAAAATCGTGATTTGGGTAAAAATAAAGATGATCTACTATCAAGAAAAGAAAAGATTGAAAGTCCATTTGAAAATGCATCGATGGTCAGTATTGATGCAGTTCCAGTTAAGGGCGATAAGTATCAAGAAATAGTATTTTTTAATAATATAGCTTCTTTGGTAAAAGCTTTTGCTTTAGGAGAAAAAAGAATCAGTTTTAAAAAAGCGGTAGCTGGCGAACACTTTGTTGTAGACGGGAAGGAAAAAGTTAAAATTAATTATATTGAAGAATTTGTTTCTGTTGGGGAGGCTCAGGATCTTATTAAAGAACAGAAAGTCTCAGCTATACAAAAATATCAATACAAAGTACTTCGTTTTTTTGTGGCAAAAAAAGAAAAAGAAGAAGAAGAAGTTTCAGACTTTATTAATATAGTTTTTTCTGTCGTGCTATTTTTGTCTAAAGAAGAACAGCTTTGGTTTGATAAAATTAATCAGTACAAAGACAAGATGCTTTTACAAGTTTCAACGGAAGATTACAAACAATTTCTTAAAAATTTAAGAGATCAAGGTTTGAAATTAACGAAAGAAGCAACGGGTCGTTTAACTCGATATATGGCAAAGGGCAAAAATCTGTTGCAAAAAAGTGCGGAAGTTCAGCTGAAAGAAGAGTCAGAAGCTTTAGCTCTTCAAATTCTTCAAAAAGAGCAAGAACGGAAGCAACAAGAAAAATCTCGTTTGGCAAAGGAACATCACGAGGTAGTACCTAAGAAAGAAGAAGTTATTCAGCCTGTCCCATCAGCTAGAAAGTTTTCACCAAAAGTTCTTGACTCAAAAGTCAAAAAGGAGGTATCAGCACCTGTTTCTGAAAAAAAACGTGATCCTAAAAAAAAGCGTAAGACCAGAGTTATAGAAAGAAAAGAACCTAAGATTCAGGGTGTTGAGAAGAAAGGCGAAGAGCCTGTTGAAGATAAACTAAAAAAGAAAAAAGGTGATTTAGGAGAACGACCAGTTAAAGAGGTTGAAAAGCAAGCTGGTCAAGGTGGGGCTATTGAGATTGAAGAAGTTGAGAAGTCAGTGACGGGTGAGACAGTTGGAGATTTGGATCCAAAAATTGAAGTGGCTCAAGAAGAAGAAAAAGAAGAAGAAAAAGAGCTTGAAAAAGAAGAACAAGATTTAGTGATAAAATCTCCGGAAAAACATAATTTTGGGTTTGATGGTGCATCACTGATCAATCCATCACTTTCCACTGAGGGTAATTTGAGTGGGGAAGCCAATGCATTTGTGAAAAATATGCAGAATGTACTTGAGTCATTTGTTCGTGGTTCTAAACAAATTCAGTTTTATGAGGTTGTTGATGGTTCAGTTCAAATGTTTTCAGAGTTATCAACTATTGAAGAGGCTATGAATCAGCTTAAAGCAGTAACCATTGATGATTTAAAAGATGTAGCAATTACAGCAAAATGTGAAATTAAGATAGAAGCAGGATATTGGAAATTTTTTGGGTATCAACCGAAAGTGATCAGAGAAGAAATGCCACTGGCAGCATTTGCAATCCTGTTTCTATCAGAAGAGCAATATCAATGGTTTAAAGGTTTAAATACGAATTTGAGATTTTTAAATTTGTCGAGTGAAAAGTATGATGCTTTAATTAAAGTTTTAGATGGTCAGTCATTGCAGATGACTATGCAGTCAAAGCAGCGTTTAGATGAATATATGAAGCCAATACAAGAAGAAGCGTATCGTGTTAAAGAAGCAAAAGAGCTTGAAGATCAAAAAAAAGAACAAGCGGCTATAGAGAAAGAGCATCAAGAGATTGAAAGGAAAGCAAAAGAAAATCGAGAAAAAAGAGAACGCGAAGCGCAAGAAAAGCATCGCATTAAAGAAGAACGTGAGCGTCAAGAGAAAGAAGAGCATCAAGAAAAAGAAAAGTTGGCAAAAGAACAAGAAGATATTGAAAAAGCAAAAAGAGAATTGAAAGCATTAGAGGAACCGAAAGAAAAATTAATTAAAGATAGAGAGCAACAAGAGAAGCGTCAGAAAGTAGAAGGGAAAAGAGAGCGTCAAGCCGAGGTAAGTCGTCAAGAAGAACGTAAAAAACAAGATGAAAGAGAACGTCAAGCTAAAGAAAAGCAGGAGCATCAAGAAAGAGAGAAGTTGAAGGACGAACATCGTGTTCAAGAAGAACGTGATTCTCAAGAAGAAAATCGTCAAAAAGAAGAGAAGTTGAAGGACGAACGGATAGAATCTGAGAGAGTAGAAGTAGCAGAGCATCAAAACAAAGAGAAAAAAATAGAACATAAGCATGAAAAAGAAGATGAAGGTGAGCTTGAAAAGAAAAAAGAAGTCGAACAAGAGTCTCTAGTTGAACCAGTTGTTGATGACACGTCAGATGATGAAGAGAGTCCAGAGCAAGCGAAAAGGTGGAAAAAACTTAATTCAGACCAGATATATCAAGAGGCAATTATAAAGCTTGAAAAAAATAAATATATTAAAAATTGGCCTTTCTCAGAGTGGGCCTTATGGTTTCCTGGATTTAAAGATGGATCCCAGGTAGGAAAATTTGCTTTATATAAAGAAAAAATGCTTGGTCATTATATAAAAAGAAATAATGATGAACTGATTGATACGCATGTTCCAGCAATATTTACTGCATGTAAGATTTTAATAAAAATTTCAAAATATTTATATCTTTCTGATTCTATCAGTTCAAAAGATGATTGGAAAACTTTTTGTACATCATTGGCAGCATTATTTACAACAGGGTTGAAGAATCAGAAATTTGAAGAGAACAATTATTATCAATGGAAAGATAGGAAATTAGAAAAAGTAACTTTGAAAGTCTATGAAGGTCTCATTGCTAAAAAGGTTACAGAAAGTCCTTTTAAAGAAAAAGAATTAAAAAAGGGCGCTTCGGTTTCTTAACTATTGTTAGATGAAGATAAAAAAGCTTAAAAAATCTGGATGTTATACAGTAATATTTTTTAATGTTATCAATTAATTTGTAAGTTAATTTTAAGGGGGGCGGCAGCCCTCCTTTCTTCGTTTCTGTACTTTTTTGCTATTTTTTGATAAATCTGTACTATTATTAACGATGTTCCACTATTAATAATGTCTCTTATTAAAGGAGCATTGTTCTGACATAGATATTTTTTATTACGTAAGGATACAGGCATGAATGAAATAGAAAAAGAAAAAAATCTTATGCAGTCAAATAAAGATATAGAAATTGAAAATGAAAAAGTTGCAGAAGTTTTACTTGAACAAAAAAGTGGTGAAAAGTTAGATGCTCAGAAAGTTGATTCATCTGATTCAGATAAAAATGAAGCTTCCGATGCAGAAAAGAAAATTGAAACCATGCAGGTGATGATTCATCCAATTCCTCAAAAAAATCGTTCTACATTTGAAGCGATGATACAGAATTTATTGGTGATGCATGAAGAAATTGAAAACAAACAGAATCTTGCACATGAACAGAATAGAGTGATCGGTGAGCGAATTAGCTTGTTGGTTCAAAAATATGATATTGAAGTGAATCGATCGCATTATGAACATTTTGTAAAAAGCATTGCGACATATATGCAGCTTTTACATGATATTCTTCGTGAGTTCAGAGATGAAGTTCTGCTTTGTCGGTATGTGTTTGCTCTTGAAGAACCAAAGCTATACGAAATGCCTATAAATGTAGATCTTGAGTCATACAAATGGTTCTTGGGTCATGATGCCTTGACAGAAGAAGAGATCAATTTTCTTTTGTTAGGTAAAATTCAACAGGTTAAGCGACATATAAAAACAGTTAAAAAAGACTTGCGTGT
>JAESUJ010000039.1 GCA_016763165.1 Candidatus Babeliales bacterium | reverse complement strand
CTACTTCACCCTTAACTACTTCTAAATGTTGCAACATCTGCACGTTTATGAAGTCTTTATTGATGAAAGAGCGCTGATTGTACACTAGTTGCAGGGAGTTAATATACTCAAGCACCAATGGGTCACGCAACTGCTTGTTTCCCCATCCTGCACTTGCTGAACCTGCTTCTGTTGCAGCTTTAGTCGCGGAGTAGGTTTCCAAGTAACGAACAGCAAACATTTTCTGCTTGCTGTTCAAGTCAGGCCAATTGTTCTTCTTGTTGTAAGCCACTACGTCGTTGAATTCTTTGGGCTTCATCTCTGCAATTTTGCTCAAGGCGTTCATACTGCACCTCGATCATTCGTTGGTCTAAAATGAAAGCTCTGTATTCTAACAGTGACGGCTCCAATAACATTTTCCGAGTTAGAGGCGGTAATTTGGTTTCTGAAAATTTCATTATTCACTCCTTTCTCCTGTGGGTGTTGATGGTTGGGTGAGTCGTATCTACAACAATTATACCACACCGAGAACCGTTTGTCAAGATATGTTTAGCCTCGCGGGCGCGTACAAAAAAAGGTTTACTGGTTAGGATTCCTGTAGCCTCGCTGTTCCCACGTCTTTATAGCATGGCAGTTGGCACATAAAAGTTGATAGTTTTCGGTGTCGCCATTTATTATCTTAAGATTCATTTCCCCTCTTTTTGCTTTCTTCCGTTCTTTATGTCCCTTGCCATCAATATGATCAATATGTAAAATCCTACGGTCATTTGCGCCGCACTCAACGCATTTATCTCCAAGCGCCAATAAGGCTTGGATGCGCAAAGACTGCATTTGCCTCGTACTTCTCTCTACGTTAAGGGCTTTGGTTTGTTTAATGTCTTTCCTGTAACTCTTCTTTCTAGCGTTTACGCAAGACCTACAGAATGGGCAAAGCCCCGACGCTTTAGTCACGTCCCGATGGAATTCAATCGTGGGCTTCGTAACATGGCATTTCAAACAAGTTCTAGTAATCATATTTCTCTCCTCAAAATACCATTATAGCACATCGGGGGACGCGTGTCAAGTCCCCCAACATTAGAAACTATTTTAAAAGGTGCGCGAACGGGTGTTATACATACATGCGTTTCGCGTCGCGCGGTGTGTACCCCTATACGCCCATGCTTGCGCGAGGGTATACGTATGCGCGCGTGTGTTCGGCGTCGTCCGCGCCCCGTCCGTGGGTCTGGGCGGCGGATGCGCACACGTGTCCCGTGCCTGTGACCCGTGCGTACACGAGACACGTGCCGTGCGTCACGGTGGGGCGTCCGTGCGCCCACGATGATCGCCGTCCGACGGGCGGTTTGTCGATGGGGGGTTGACACGCAGCACGGGGCGTGTTATAATAAGTCTCCCTCGGCACAACGCTGAGGTTAACGACCTAGGAGGTCACCATGAAAGCACCAACTAACAACGCAATCAAGTGGATCAACGAATCAGGCAAACACACCGTAGATGGCTACGACTTCGACATCATGAAAGCAGGCAAAGGATGGATATTGACAAGCGGCGACGAAGCAGCCGACCACAAGACGCTGAAAAGCGCCAAGGCACAAGCGGCGGAGTGGATTTCGCATTTTGAATCGCAGAAATCCGAGGACGAAGAGCCTGAGCAGGAGTTCAGCAGCCGCATGGCCAAGGCACTAGCAAATGCTCGTGGCGCTTACACCAAGTCCGTCGCTAGCTCAGGCAAAGCCAGTCTTCACAACGGCGACACGCTAGCCACGCTACTTGCAGGATGCGAGCCAGAGGAGGTCGCGCTTCTAGCTGACTTGGTCTGTGAATCACCTGCAGGGACTCATGCAGCTAAGTACGCCAAGCTGAACCAAGGGCAGGTGCGTATGAACTCAGGCAACAAGATTCGTGGAAGAATCAAGCGTGAAGAGATTCTTGAATCAACAGTCATCGACCTCGCCAAATCTAACCTTGATACACTTAAGGCTTAAGATCCAATGCATGGCTCTGTCTCCCGTCCTCTGTCCGTATAGGACTCCGAAGTCGCCGTTTCCGGAAAATATGGATGGAACTCCTCTTTCTTTTTTCTTTTTTTTGGGGGGGAGGACAGGGGGTGACGGTATACGACACGCCGTGCTCTACGGGGGCTTCGAGCGTCCCACCCACCTTACACAGTCCTAGGCACAGGTGGCGGACACCACGCAGTGTTTGGTACTTGTTGGGGTTGACACGAGCTACAGAACGTGCTATAATAGAGTCTTGCTATGGCGTCCAGTGGGCGTCCTATGGAACACTTTAACAACAATGGAGAACATCATGAAATCAGACGTAGAGCAATTTGAAGAATTTAGTGAGGGCGTAAAGCGAGGACTCAAGGACGGCATTAAGCCTGACCCCGCTGGATATACGCAACTTGTCGAACGAGTAAGAGCGGTGAACGAGGAGGCAGCGACGTACATGAACTTCCAAGCCCCCGCACTAGCCTCGTTCCAACAGTCAAGTAAGTTGCCACACGCTTTTGCTTGGGACTCGACACCGCAAGGGCAAGATTTTTGGCTTGACATCTTCCTTGCAATAGATGGAGCGCAATAGTGCACAATTCAAATGAAACACTAGCAGTCATACTGACAGTTTTTGTTGTTTGGGTCTTGTACGTGGTACTTACACATAAACCTAAACCCAACCGTAGAATAGGAGACGACCCAAAATGAACACAGATAAATTGAAGGCGGTACTACAGGAACACGCAAAATGGTTACTTGACCCCACAACAGGAGCGCAGGCTAATCTTAGAGGGGCTTATCTTAGTGGGGCTTATCTTAGTGGGGCTGACCTTAGTGGGGCTTATCTTAGTGGGGCTGACCTTAGTGGGGCTGACCTTAGTGGGGCTTATCTTAAATGGGCTTATCTTAAATGGGCTTATCTTAGAGGGGCTAACCTTGAAGGGGCTTATCTTAGAGGGGCTGACCTTAAATGGGCTGACCTTAAATGGGCTGACCTTAAATGGGCTGACCTTGAAGGAGCTGACCTTGAAGGAGCTGACCTTGAAGGAGCTGACCTTAGTGGGGCTAACCTTGAAGGAGCTGACCTTAGTGGGGCTAACCTTAGAGGGGCTGACCTTAGAGGGGCTGACCTTTGGGGCTAACCTTAGAGGGGCTGACCTTTGGGGTTGCACAGGAAACAATGGGGAAGTAAAAACAATCCAGTCAGGTGCTTACACAGTCACATACACAGAACATGACGTTCAAATCGGCTGCCAACGACATACTTGGGAGGAGTGGCAAGGATTCACGGACAAGGAAATCAACGTCATGGATTGCCAAGCTTTAGAATGGTGGGGCAAGTGGAAGCCTATATTACAGGAGATAATGAAATGAGATTTTTAGCAGAGACTAACGACCGTACTGGTCACATTTATGAGATTGACACTGCCCATGATGAGTTCACACCACAGGCACTACGCACAGCCCTTGGGACTGTAGACCCAACAGTGGGCATGTACGGGACGGTGATTAGTGGGATGATGGGGCGTACACGCTGTGTTCTAGTCACCAAGTCCACTTTGGGTCAAATCCGCATTGAAGTTTACCTTAGACGTTCGGGGCTAATAGGATGAAATACGTAATAACGATTGAAGCGCCAAATAGTACGGTAAACGGTCACGTGATGATGCAGTTGACACGCTCGGCATTCCGTACAGAAAGCACGATACGCGATGACTTCCTATTGGAGGGCGTCCTAGTCAAAACAGTAGAAGTCATAGAGGAGGATAAATAATGGCGAAGGTAAGAGTTCACTTTACATGGGACGACGGAACTGCTGATTCGTTTATCGTGGAGGGCACGATGGAAGAAATGCGCGAATCAGCAGCGTATTTTATACAAAAACGAGGCATAAGCCTAGATGGGATGTGGCAAGAGGAGATAGACGGCTAGAATCGTCGACGGGTCACGGGCATACCGCCGTGGCTCGCCGTCGTACACGAGACAGTCGGATGGGGCACATATACCATGGCTCTATCCGAGTGTCCCGTCGGGGCGCGGAGAAACTGGAGTATGAGATATGTATGATTTAATGATTTTAAGGTGGGTGTTCATAGTCGGAGTTTTCGTATTCCTATACACCGTGCCTAGCGGAGAGTAGTGTTGGGGTTGACAGACCCTAGACTACATGTTATAATAACGATTCGGTCACATTCGGTGGCCACAACTGGAGTAAACCATGAGATTAGAATTTCAGAAACTTAAGGATATGGGCTTCGATGTCCGTCAAGATGAGGATGGAGTGGAAATCGTCCCGCAAGGAATGGATGACATGCTACCGCGTAAAATAGCTAAGCATTTGCAACAACTGGATTTCTCGCCGATTGAGCAAGAGATTGTTATTGAAGCAGCCATGACAGCACAAATCCGCATTTTAATTAGTAAGGCGATATCGTAATGACTACAGATTTAGAGATATACAGGGACGTGAATAGCGAAGACGTCCTAGCTAAACACGCTATTGACATTCACCGTCACCACAATGAAACGGTCAAGTTCATGGCACGTAAGCAGATTGAAGTTGGACGTCTGTTGTTACATGCAAGAGCAGAATTCAAGGGCGATAAGGAGTTCGGTCAGTGGCGTCAGGAGTGCACACCTATTGGTTCTAGACAGACTGCTACCAAGCTGATGGCCTTAGCAAGGGGTCACGAAACGGGTCGCATTACCGACAAGATTCTCGATAACTTGCCCACTAGTACGATATTTGAACTTCTAGCAGCACCCGAATCGGTGATTGCCGCCGTAGAAGAGAAAATTGACAAGGGTGAGACGCCGAGCCAAAAAGAAGTACGCAAGGAAGTCAAGGGCGAAGAGCCAAAATCTGAAGTGGAAGTCGCCAATGACAAAGCCGCTAAGGGTAAAGAGAATCAAGTGGCACGTGACCAAGATAACACGACCTTTGATGATGCTCAGTATAACGACGTCCTGCAGAAAACGTTGCCGATTCGCATAGCGTTTGCTCGCAAGAATTCAGTGCCAAGGATGACAGACGAGCTTGCTTGGGTCGTATTCGGTATTCCACCATTTGCTGAAGGCATTCCAAACGAAGACGTAGTGAACGCAGTCTACAACATGTACACTACGGGCAAGGAATTTGAACTTAAACCAGACCAAGAGGCGATACTTACTAAAGCCTACAACCGTCTAATGAACTTTTACGGAGAATAACATGAAAAAGCAAAACACCAAAACCCCCAAGCAATTGGGCATTCTGTCGGGCGAGAATTTTGACTTAAAGAAGCACAATAGAGAGAAGCGACGTGTAAGAGAAGCTCGCGAGCAAGCTAAACGATAGCGAATCGTCGACTGTTCACAGGCACATCATATGGCTTGGGGTTGACAACTCCGAGCCTACATGTTATAATAGGTACTGTCACGGCGAATCACGCCACCCCAACGCTCAAAGGAGCATATCATGACTGAACAAGCTAAAGAAGCCGTAAAAATCACAATTCCAACTGAAAAATACACCAAAACCCGCACAGCTGCAGGTGGCGCTAGCCATCACAACGGCGACCCAATTGCTACCGCATTAGCGGGCGCTACATTGGTACAAGTTTACCTTATCGCTGCTGCAATGTTAAATGTTGAACAAGCTGATTTAGAAGCTAAGTACGAACATTTGAACGCAGGCCAACAACGTATGAACTTAGGTAACCGCATCCGTGGTGCCATTAGTAAAATCGACGGCGCTACTTCTAAAGTTGAAGCTAAAAATGAAAAAATCGAAGCTGCTAATAAAGTGGTTCGTGATTTCAATGACGCCATCACTACTGACGATAAAGGCAAAAAGTCAGCCAATAGCAAAATCGAAAAAGCGTTGCTTGCGTTGCCTAAAGTTGGCCAAACGGGCGCTGAGCGTTTAGCGAAAGTTGCTGCTCCAATACGTAAAGCTATCGATGCTAGTGCAAAAGAAGCTGCTGCCGCTAAAGTGAAAGCTGACGAAGCGAAAGCTAAAGAAGCAGAAAAGAAAGCTGCCGCTAAAGAAAAGGAAGCTAAAGAAAAAGCGTAGCCCGAATCGACAGACCTCATATGAGCGTGTCGATACACCCCGCCTAGCAATTTGCGGTTTATAAATTACTTGCCGTCTGTCCTTGGATCGTTAACTCAAGTGACACCCCAACTGCCTAGGAGGGCAACCCATGAAAGAATGTACCAAATGCGGCGTATCGAAACCGTATTCTGAATATCATGCCGACAAAAGAAACAACGACGGCAAGCAGTCCTCTTGTAAAACTTGTACCAATGCCCGAAAATCCGAATCGAGACGAGTGAATCGCATCAAACTATTGAAGGATTTGGGTGGAGAGTGCGACAAGTGTGGGAACAGCGACGTTCGCGTACTGCAAATCGACCATATACAAGCAGGAGAGGGTAACGCACATAGGAAGTCATTTTCTTGTAGAAGAGCATATTGGCGCTTCATACGAGAAAATAGAAAATTATTCCAACTCTTGTGCGCCAACTGCCATTGCATTAAATCATATGATGAGGGCGACTATAATGCATAAGTACATCGGCACACCGCGCCCACATCAAGTTAGAGCGCTCAAAAAAGCTTGGCCACATAAAGAATTTGCATTCTTTCATGCGATGCGCTCAGGTAAAACTTACACGGCCATCAATTTAGCTGCTGCTAGATACGAAAAAGGTCAAATAAACGGGTTAGTCATTGTATGTCCTAGTCCGATTAAAAACGTATGGACAAGGGAGTTAGAGCAATGGAGTCCAATAGATATATCCTCATTTGTGGTCACGGCAGGCTGCAAGAAAAAATTCGAGCGTTGGTTGGACAGCTTGGATGCAAAGTCATTACCTGTCATGGTCTTGGGAATAGAAGCATTATCGCAGGGGCAAGCGCATTTGATGGCGCACGACTTTTTGAAGAAATTCCAGTGTATGTCAGTGATAGACGAGTCTACAGGAATCAAGAACGACAAAAGTGGAAGAACCAAAAAATGCTACGATATCGGGGGCTTAAGCGAGTACCGCCTAATCCTAACTGGTACGCCCGTAACGCAAGGACTCCACGATTTGTATGCCCAAATGAGGTTTCTCAATTCTAATATCCTTGACTGCAAATCCTACTTCGTATTTAGGAATCGATATTGCATAATGGGCGGGTTCCAAGGCAAAAAAGTGCTTGGCTACCAGTTCGAAGACGATTTGATGAACAAGATAGGTGACCGCATTGACCAAGTGACCAAGAAAGAAGCAATGCCAAATCTTCCGCCTAATGACTATGACTCGTTGACGGTCGACCTTACTAGAGAACAATTAGCCGCGATTAAAACGTTGAAAGACGAAATGGTCGCAGTGCAGGGCGATAGTGAGCTAACAGTCAGCACTATCATGGAACAATTAACGCGTTACCAACAAATCATAGGTGGGAATTTCCCATTTGATGACGGAGCAGGCGGATATGAAGTCGAACCAATCAGAGGGGTCAATCCTAAGCTATCAGCGTTACTTAGCTACCTTGACGGAGCAGATGTTGGAACCAAAT
>JAESUJ010000038.1 GCA_016763165.1 Candidatus Babeliales bacterium | reverse complement strand
CTTTGCATAAGAAATAACATTTTGTTTATTTGTATTTTTTAAAAAGGGATTAGCACCAGCAGCAAGAAGTTCTTCTACTGTTGAAGCAAGAGAGTTTTTTGGTATGGCAGTAATTTCCAGATATTCATTTGAATTATTTTTGAGAAGAAGTGTGAGAGGAGTATCTTTTATTACATTAACTTGAGCATTAGGGTCAGCATTGTGTTTTAACAATCGTCTGATAACTTCAATGTTTTTAATTTCTGCAGCTATATGTAGAGAGGTGTGATTGTTATCGCAATAACGATTTGGATTAGCACCAGCATCAATAAGAGCTTTAATAATGGTAGTCATTTGGGGATGCTCTTTTTGGTCATAAACAAACGCTTCGAGTGAGGTGTTTCCAAAACTATCTTTGATATTAGGGTCAGCACCAGCATTAAGAAGAGCTTGAGTAATAGCAGTGATTTGAGAGCACTCTCTAGTTTGAAACAGTTGAGTTAGGGGAGTGTTGTCATTCCATCCATCTATAATATTGGGATTAGCACCATATGCAAGAAGAATATTGATAAGTTCAAGGTTCTGATTTTTTATAGCAAGAAAAAGGGGACAGTCTTTAAGAGACGAATCTATATATTTAATGAACTTTGTATTTAGAAGTTCTTCACATGTTGATTGGTTATTTCTTTCTAATATTCTTTCTACTTCTTCAGTTTTATTTTGTCTACATGCTCTGCGGAAAGCTGCTTTATCTATAGAGCTTGATGAATAGAGTGATGCTATTGACATAGTCTGGAGCATGAGAATAAAGAGAAATTGTTTTTTGAGCATATAAATCTTTCAGGTAAAAACTTGTTTTGAACTATGAAGCTTTTGCATCATAGAGTTCTTATGTAGCAATGTAACGAAAAAAATTCTTAGATATTATCTTTAATAGTCAACGTATTTTTAGGTAAGTTCATAGTTGGTGAAGAAAAAGAGCGATATTCAGGTGGAATATAGAGGTTAATTGTTTTTTCCGGGCTATTTTTTTTTCTGTTAAATTGTTGTATAGGATGATAAGGCTTGTTCTTAGTTCTTTTTAATGCATGTTCAAGAATTATATTTTGATTAGAGTCATCTTTAACAACAAAGTCCATAAGTGCACGAGATTCTTTACGCAATTTTGTTTTGACAACTTCAATCTGTTTTTTTTCATCTTCTTTGGACATGGATAAAAATTCTTCGGTTCTCAGTTTTATTAAAAATAGATGTTGATCGCTATCAATATTAGCACTATTTAGATAATCAATAAGGTGTTTTTTTATAGTTTCTATATCATTATTTTTTACAGAATGCAAGAGACTTGTGATGTTGCCATGTAAATAAGTGACTTCATTGATATGGTTGTACAATCTATGGAGAAATATTCTTGTATCATCATATAAAGTTTCTTGTATCCAGTTAGATAGTACGATACAAACAAGAGGGTGGTTTTTCTTTGCATAAAAAATAGCATTTTGTTTATTTATATTCTTTAAAAAGGGATTAGCACCAGCAGCAAGAAGTTCTTCTACTATGGAAGCAAGAGAGTCTTCTGGTATGGCATCAATTCTAAGATACTCGTCACTGTCTTCTTTGAGAAGAAGTGTGAGAGCAGTATCTTTTGCAAAAGAGTCTTGAGTATTAGGGTCAGCCTTGTATTTTAACAATAGTCTGATAGCTTCAATGTTTTTAACTTCTGCAGCTATATACAGGGGGGTTTGGTTTCTCTTACTCAAACGATGGGGATTAGCCCCAGCATCAATAAGGTTTTTAATAATAGCAGTCATTTGAGGGTTTTTTGGCTGGCAGTGAACAAAGGTTTCGAGTGGAGCAATGTCATAAATATCTATGATATTAGGGTTAGCACCAGCATTAAGGAGAGTTTGAACAGTCTCAAGAGAAGGTTTTTTATTTTTTTGAAAAAGCGTTATAAGTGGAGTTCGTCTAAAATTATTTTCAATATTGGGATCCGCACCAGCATCAAGAAGGGCTTGAGCGATAGCATTAGTTTGATGATTTTCTGCGTTCAGAAATAGGGCTGTAAGTGGAGAAGTGTCATGAATACCTATGATTTTAGGATTAGCACCAGCACCAATAAGAGCTTTAATAATATCAATAGTGTCGAGATGGGAATGACGATATGAGGAGGAAAGTAAAGCTACGAGTGGGGTATCTCCAGTACAATTTTTGATATTGGGATTCGCACCAGCCTTAAGAAGAACTTGAGTGATAGCAGTTGTTTGAGAGCACTCTTCAGTTTGAAACAGTTTAATGAGGGGAGTGGTCTTATTCTGCTTATCTATGATATTGGGATCAGCACCATATGTAAGAAGAATATTGATAAGTTCAAGGTTGTTATTTTCGATAGCAAGAAGAAGGGGGAAGGTTTCAAGAAACCATATTGTATATCCAATGAACTTTGTATTTATAAGTTCGTTACATGTTGATTGCTTGCTTTTTTCTAATATTTTTTTTACTTCTTCAGTTTTATTCTGTTTACAAGCTTCAGAAAACTTATACATGCGGCGAATTTCTTTGTTTATAGAGCTTGATGAAGAGAGTGATGCTATTGACATAGTCTGAAGCATGAGAATAAAGAGAGTTTTTTTAAGCATATAAATCTTCCTGATTAAAATTTGTTTTGAACTATGAAGCTTTTATATCATAGAGTTTTTATGTGGAAATGTATAAAGAACCGGTATGTTTCAAAGTGCCGGTTCTTTTTTACGGAAAAGATTATTAGATACTATCTTTTAATAATTATCGAGTTCTTCTGAGGCAAGTTCATAGTTGGTGATGAAAAAGATCGATACTCAGGAGGAATATAGAGAGGTGTTATTTTTTTTGGGCTCTTTTTTTTCTTGTTCAATTGTTGTAAAGGATGATGAGGTTTGTTCTTAGTTCTGTTTAATGCATATTTAAAAAATGTGTCTCGGTTAGAGTCGTCTTTAACAATAGAGTCCATAAGTGCACGAGATTCATTACGTAGTTCTGTTTTGACAGCTTCAACTTGCTGTTTTTCATCTTCTTTGGACATGGATAAAAACGCTTCTATTATTGGTTTTGATTCAATTTCATCCTTGTTGTCAGTATCACTATTTAGATAATCAATAAGATGTTTTTTTATAGTTTTTACATCATTATTTTTTATAGAATGCAAGAGGCTTGTAATATTGCCATGTAAGTAGAAGGTTTCATTGAGATAGTTATAAAGTCTATGTAGAAATATCTTTGGATTATCATATAAAGTTTCTTTTATCCAGTTAGATAGTACGATGCAAACAAGAGGGTGGTTTTTCTTTGCATAAGAAATAGCATTTTGTTTATTTATATTCTTTAAAAAGGGATTAGCACCAGCAGCAAGAAGTTCTTCTACTATGGAAGCAAGAGAGTCTTCTGGTATGGCATCAATT
>JAESUJ010000037.1 GCA_016763165.1 Candidatus Babeliales bacterium | reverse complement strand
CTTTTTATTTTTCTTCTGCTTCTTCTGTTCTTTCTTCTCTTTTTTGTCTCTCTTTTTTTTTTCTTTCTTTAGCTTCTTCTCTCTTTTCTTTCTTTCTTTGGAACTCATATTATCAGAAGATTTCTGTACATTTTGTTTTTGTACAGCTTCGTTTGAATTAACATAAGCTTGACTATTTCCCCAAAAGCAACAAAAAATAAATAGTATTTTTGCTAAAATATATCGCATTATGCACCTCTTTATCTCTACAAAAAAATACAAATCTTAATTGATATCGTAGATAAAAAGTGATTTTCATTACAAGTATTTTAACAAAGTACAAAGAAGTATTCTTAATAAAAATCAGGAAAAACCATCTTCTTTTTTCTTGACAAGTCAACTCTCCATTGATACGATCCAACTAGTGTAAAATACTAAGAAATTTAAGACGCTTTGTTTTTACAAAGTTCAAAAGCCCTAAATGAACAATACGAAAGTATTGTTCGCCCCCCAACCCTCCAGCTTTTCAAAGTTGGAGGGTATTTTTTTAAATATTTTTTAGACTGATGTAAGATATCTTTGTATCAAGTGACGCCACTTTGTTGTTTTACCAAAAATAGAACGTTGGTATGAAGAATGCAAAGAACTACGAGGCCAATACATCGACAATCCAGATGCTTTAACTGGATTGTATCCATGTACATTGCTTATCACCATTTCCTCGATAAGATTTTGAGCTTCTTTAATAGATCTCTGTAGAAAAACAACCTCATCAGTAACTTCTTCTAATTTTTTAAATCGACTTACACGATCTTTGATACTCGATAAAGTATGATTTATATCGATATAATCACGATTGTAAAATGCCGTTGACATCTTCCTACTCACACGAATTGCATACAACATATCAAGAAATTCATCACCATATTCGCTATCAACTAAATTCAATAACGACGTAGCAATATCATGCATACATAATTTAAGATCATGCATTTTTTCTAAATTAATAGCGGATAAAGTAAAGTCTGCAAATGTATCTTCATATTCATCAGCATACGCATTGGTAATATATGTTGCAAAATCAGAAGATGATAAAGAACGACTATTTAATCCATTTAAAATCTGCTTATATGGCAGCCCTTTACCTGGAGCTATTTCTTCAGATGAAACCATATATTCAACAGAAAAATTTATTTGGCATGCAACTTCAATCATGCTCATCATGCATGCATCAAAAACTAATAGATCTATCTTTTCTCCGCCCAGCAAATCATCTTGTATTCGCTCAACAACTTCTGTTAAATCAGCATTAGTCAAATAGACCGATTCTTCTTCATTGAAAGCAATGCCACGCTCATCATCTTTCTCAAAATGATCGCGCATGGTGTGTGCTGATGGTCGAAGCTCAAGAAGTCCTGTATCAACATTAAAATTAAAGACGTCTGAATCCTTATCAAAAAACCATGCTCGATCCCACATATGTGGATCTATAGCTCCTGATCCATGATCCCAGACTACAATACATATTTTTTTAGAAGGAAAATGCTCAGTCGCCCACTCAACAAATCGATATAAACTTTCTACGGTTCCACTCATATATTCTTCAGTTGATTCATGCTCTTCCAAAACTTTTACTTTTTTCTTTTGAACATGAACTCGTGTTATTTCGTCTTTCCCAAGTTCATCAATCTGAGCAACAACATGCACTCTTTTGCCTGATCCAGCATCAGCCATACCTTTTATATTTAATCCTACAAACTTGCTTAAATTATTCTTTCCTGCCATGTAAACAGCAAATAACCATTCTTTTTCATTTGATTCTTTAAACTCAGTAATTTCTGGCGCAACAGGCCCTACAGATTCTTCATGAGAGTCGCTGATGGCTACATCTTCTTTTTCTAATTTTTCAACGTCTAAAACAGGATTATTCTGATTTTGCAAAACCTCTTCACTTCCTGTAGATGTTGTATCAGTACTCCCATCAGGCAAAGCAGAACTTCTTACTTCTTCGTCAATTTCCAATTGCAAATTTCGAAGAGTCTCTCCCATCGAAGTTTTATACCCTAAAAGCTGTGGAGCAACCATACAAAAATAGAATAATAGACCATATTTTTTCATACTTTCTCCTATATTTTAAAACAGATATGCTTTTAAAATATAAAAATATAGATGTATAAAGAACAAGGATTTTGTATCTATTTTTTTATTTTTTCTTAATTTTATTCTGAACATATGCCGTATAATAAGCCTCTTGCAAACAGAGCAGGGTATACGTCAATCCAAAACTTAATTGAAAGTCTAAAAAAAACAGGCTGTATGGATTACATGTTAGAAATATAATCGCCAAACAGACCAAAAGATGTGGCAAATGATAGGGCCGCTTTAAAAGCAATGCGCCTATTAAAAATAAAAATGACCAGACTCCACGCATAAAAGAAA
Organism: Candidatus Babeliales bacterium; assembly: GCA_016763165.1. Taxonomy (GTDB): domain Bacteria; phylum Babelota; class Babeliae; order Babelales; family CAZZPM01; genus CAZZPM01. The sequence continues at coordinate 893 of JAESUJ010000037.1, read as the reverse complement.
TAGAATTTGGCGTACATGAAGCATAAATCGCAACAAAAGGAAATACAAAATAGAACCAGCTTCTACGAATCCCAAATAAATAATAAAATATCATCTTCCAAACAAAAACAAAAATCATGATGTGCAAACCTGATCGGGCCAAATAATGAACGATACCCCATTGATTAAAAGACCTTTTAAGATCATCACTTGGCAGAACCCTGTCAATGCCTAAAAATATTGATCCATACAATGTTTTTGCCGGCTCAGATAATTGATGATATAAACTTCTTACTCGTTCCTTAATCAATAAAAAATATGAACCTGCCCATGAGTTTATGTGATCTATTTTTTGCATGCTATCAACATCAACAAATAACCATCCCCATAAACCTTCTTTAGCCAAAAACAGATCGAACACTTTCTTATTAGATCTCTTCTTCTGTCGTTTTTTATAAATACTTACAACATCATACAGCTGATAACCACTTGATCGAGCAATTGTACATTTAATCTTACCAGTGAAATATAAATGCTGATTATCAACGGTATCAACTACTATTGTATGCACAGAAAGCCATGGCTTTTCTTGAACCTTCGATGTTTCAACTATTCGTCCTTCAATGCTTTCTGCTTGAGAAATTAATAAAGAATATTCTTGACGCATATGCTCATGCACCTGCATAACCAACATTCCTGCTAAAAAAGAACCTATCATAAAAGAATATCGATACTGACGATGAACAATAGCGTACAATGCGATACAAAACGAAATTGCTATACAAAAATATAATAAAAAAGAGATCCTAGAAAAAAAACAGAGGATACCCAAAACATACAGCCAAAAACAGAGTCCTATAAAGAAAATTTTTTGATCGCCCACTATAACTCATCTCAAAAAAGAATATTAAAAT
>JAESUJ010000036.1 GCA_016763165.1 Candidatus Babeliales bacterium | reverse complement strand
ATCACTACCTATGCTTAAAAAAGGTTTCCAGATATATGAACTGTTTTTAGATAATCCATGCTGATCATTGAACTGATTAACCCATTCTGGCATTTTCGATGCATACGCTTTACTTGTTGTTAACGATCCTGATGATCCATCAAACCAAAAAGCCTCTCCTTGATGTCCTGCAAGCATCACTGCGGCACGACTTTTTATAGAAAATGAAGCAGCACGCCATTCATTGACCGGCTCTGACTCAAGCATCACCTGATCTAAAAGAGTATCTGACTTTAAACGAAGTGCTGAACGACCATGCTTGTACAGGGAACCATCTTTTTTAAACACTAAACTTTCTTCCGAATTATCTTCATCAGAAGTATATTCTACTCCTTGTTCATCAATATATTTGTTATCAATAATTCCGTGCGTATCAGGATAGACACCAGTACTTAACCCTGCATGCCCAGCCGATGTATTAGGACAAGCATGTGGGAAAGAGGCTTGCTCATGAGAGAGCCCAGATTTATACATTCGATACAGACCCTGCGATGTAAATGGCAATGTTTTATCAAGTAAAACCTTTGATCCCTGATCAATAACTATCGGTATCACCAACCGAGGACGTTTAAATCTTGCTAAAGATTTCTCTTCAGCTTTTGCATATAAAAAAAATGAACTACAACTTACAATCAATGTAAACAAAAAAACATTTCTTCTCTGCATGAGATCTCCTTTTTGATTCAAAATAATTTTCACTTTCTCTCATCCTAATCTTTTTCTTACAGATCACAGAATAAATTACAAAAAAAGAGTTGAAGAACTTTCCTCAAATATTGAAAAAACTGTTATCAAGTCGATAAGATCCTGTATTAGGAAAAAATAAAAATATATCCCAGAAAAGGAACCTTCATGCTCAAACGATCAAAACTACTTTTATTATTTATCAGCTCTTTACTATCAACCTCTCTGTACAGCATTACTGACACAGAAAAGAAGGAATACTTTGTACATTCTTTTCAATGGCCGGACAATGATATTCCTGGATTCACTTCGATCACTGATCTGATTGATCATGGATGGACATGGACAGAAGGGAATTCATTAGAGATTGAAAATGCTCACCTTCAATCTCTTGATGGTATTTTAACCATTACCAACATAGCTACTGTAAAAAACATAGACTTTTCAAATCAATTATTAACAGCAGTTCCCAATGATCTGTTTACGTTGGCAGATGTTGAATATCTTAACCTTTCTAACAATAGCATCATTGCTCTGCCAAATAATGTTGACAACATGACAGTTCTTCAGAGTTTTAACATGCAAAACAACAGCCTCACAACTCTCCCTGATACAGCACTCACGATGACATGGCTAGCTTCTTTAAACCTTGAAAACAACAATATTTCAACACTGCCTGATGGATGGATATATTTAACAAGCATGCCGATAACAAATTTTTATGGCAATCCAGTTGTTGAATCTGAAAGTAAAAAGATCTTTGCAACAACTGGTATCTGGCCTCACAGAAAAACCTACTCTTTCACTTCAATAGATGACCTTATTAATTGTGGCTGGACATGGACACCAACCAGCACATTGACTATTGACTACTCTCATCTTGAATCACTTGATGGCATTCTTTCAATAACAGGCATCAACACTGTTCATTCCATTAACTTTGCTCACAATCAATTAACTGAGCTACCCGAAGTATTAACTACCCTTACACAACTTGTTTCCATTGACCTTACAGGAAATATGATCAATAGCATATCAACATCTATCGACTCACTTGTTGATCTTAACGTTTTAAATATTGCCTACAATTTCTTAATAGAGCTCCCAAGCGAACTTGGGTCATTATATAATCTCAGAAATCTTAATGCATCCGGAAATGAAATTGTCAGCATTCCTGACACATTAATCAGTGCAACATGGATCACTTCATTCAATGCTTCAAATAATAATATTGCAACTATTCCGCAGAGTAGAACATATGCAGACCTGACTAGCTCTATAAATTTAAATAAGAATCCAATTGAACGAAAAGTGCTTTTTGCAACGAGTCAGACATGGGCCAATGAAACAGAGAGCTTTGTCAACATTCATGAATTAAAACATCTTGGTTGGATATCGAGCTATGGACCCACCTTAAACCTAACAGGTATGCACCTTGCAAGCCTTGATGGTATTGAAACGTTGTCATATGCTCAAGAAGTAACTGAACTCAAAGCGTCCTTTAATGACCTTACATCTCTTTCAACAAGTATGACTGCTCTTGCATCTGTTCAAACAATCAATTTTGATAATAATACATTAATGACTCTCCCTGCAGTTTTATCTCAATTACCACTTCTTTCTGACCTTTCTGTTAGCAAAAACAGAATAAACAGTATCGACGCAGGTTTTTTTGATGCACCTAATCTTATTATTTTAGATCTCAGTGTAAACATGCTTACAACGCTCCCTTCTTTAATCAGCAGCATCACAACTCTTGAAGCTCTCAATGTTGCGAGTAACTTTTTACAGGACTTACCTATGAGTTTAACCAGCATGCCTGCATTAACAACATGTGACGCTCGATACAACCAATTCTTTCAATTAACCGAAACATTAACAGCTCTCCAGGGACTCATTTCACTTGATCTCATTGGCAATTCTATTCCTGGATATATTGCATTAGGTGCAAAAAAAATAATTACAACAACAGATCGACAGCTGTTTTTTATTAAAAATAGACGATGGAAAAATAATGTGAAAGTTGGTTTTGATTCTGTTGAACAGATGCTTTCTCTTGGGTGGAAAAATCAGGGGCTTTATGGTATCGATCTCTACAATGCGGGCATTGCAAGCCTACAAGGCATCTCACAAATTCCTGGTATTGAGTCGACAGCTGTTTTATATGCCCACAACAATACTTTGACTCATATTCCTGCCGAAATGTCTTGTATGACCTCTTTAAAGGTTTTACATCTAGAGAACAATGCTATTGTTTCTGTTGATCCAGAACTTGCAACGCTTCAAAACATGGGTGAAATATATTTACAACAGAACCGATTAACCGATGTTCCTGCAGGCATCTACCAGACACCATCTCTTAAAATTTTGAATATTTCAAATAATCTTTGTATCACACTAACTGCTGAAACATACACGATGACAACATTAGAACGTCTTTTTATAAATAATAATCAACTTAACGTTCTCCCACCTGCTATTGATAGGCTAACCAATGTACAAGAAATACAGATCAATAATAATCAACTAACAACACTTCCAGTAGGAATTGGAACTATGAACAATCTCTCCTATCTTCACACAACAAGTAATAAATTATCTGTTATTCCTGCAAAATTTGCTGCACATGTAAATATTTTTATGATTAATGCTCTGCATAACAAATTTACCGACATCCCTCTCGAATTGGGTAATAATCCACATCTTGCAGGACTTTTAGTCGATTTTGAATGCACAAATACCAGAATATGCAGTATTTTATTAAAATTAAATCCAAACCATATCTGTCAATGTTCCCTAGGACTTACAGTAACAACCTCTTAAAAGTTGAGTAATCGCTAAAACATAGGCAATAAAAAATATCGCTTTTGCCATTATTTTTTAAAAAAAGCTTCTTTTTACACAAAATCGATGGGTAGCGACGTTGCCTACTTGCAACCCTAAATAATCCATGTTACTATCTTTTTATAGTTTCGAACTGGACGTGAAGTCTATTAGGAACTATGAAATAACGTTATTTTATTTTTTGTATGAAAATTTAGGTAAAAATTTGATTAAGGTTATGAGAATAGTTTTCATAGGTTAGTCGGATAATAATATAGTTTTAAAAACTATGAGGATATAATTATGTTGAAAAAAATAGCTTTACTTGCTTTGATAGCAACAACTGTTCAATTGAATGCTGCTGGAAACGGTGTAGATACTCCTGTTAATGTTGATGCTGGTAAGAAAAATGTTAAAGAAAAAGAAAACAAAGGTTGGGATATTTCTGGTAAATGTATGACTGCTGCTAAAGCAACTAAAACAGGTGCTTTTTATGTTGCTGGTAAGGGTGCTGATGTTGCTGGGATTCATAACGAAACTACTCAAACATTCAATCAGACTATTGAAATCTTGAGTGATGAAAAGACAGAAACAGTAGCTTCAATTGTAAATGTAGTTTCACGCGGTGTTTTTGCTCATCAAGTATTCAAAACTGCTCGTGCAGCTAGAAAAGACGGCAAAGATGCAGCTAAAAAAGCATTTTTAAATAAAAAAACTGGTATTGCTGTAGCAGCTGCAATTGTAGGTTTTTTGATGCCTAAAGCTAAAGATTATGTTTATAAAAAATAAACCTTTTTAAGTAAAATTTTGAATTTAAAAAAAAAGGATCTCGTAATTGAGATCCTTTTTTTATGTTCACTT
>JAESUJ010000035.1 GCA_016763165.1 Candidatus Babeliales bacterium | reverse complement strand
GTTTTATCAACAGCTGTTGCTTCAAAAGAAATGCGTGATTTTATGGGTTTCTTTCCACTTACTGTTGAATATCGTGAGCGACCTTCTTCTGCTGGACGTATTCCCGGCGGTTTTTTTAAACGCGAAGGGAAGTTAAGTGATACAGAAGTTTTGGTTTCACGATTAATTGACCGACCAATGCGTCCATTATTTCCATCATATTATTTTAATGATGTTCAGCTCATCTCTAATGTTCATTCAGCAGATGGTGGTTTTCCAACGAGTGTACTCGCAACAATTGGGTCCTCTCTTGCATTGACTATTTCAGATATACCTTTTATGGGGCCGGTTGGTGCTGTTCAGGTTGGACGAGTTGATGGAGAGTGGAAGTTTAATCTTTCATATGAAGAAATTAAAAAATCTGATGCACATTTTATGGTTTCAGGTACTAAAGATGGTATCTGTATGGTTGAAGGAAATTGCGATACAGTTCAAGAAGATGTTATTATTGATTTAATCAGTAAGTCACATAAGTTAATTATTGAACAAGTTGAATGGCAATTATCAATTCAGCGTGAAGTAGGAAAACCAAAGAAATCGTATGATAGTAATTTTGATTGGGATTCTTGGAAAGAAAAAGTTCGTTCAGCGCTTCCTGAAGACTTTGCTGACAGTTTCTACAATGATAGCAAATTAGATCGTTCATCGACGATGGCTACATTGAAAGAAGGCTTAATTACTAAGTTTAAAAGTGAAATTGAAGCTGGTGAAGTAACAAAAGTTAAATTAAATTTTGTTTTTGATCTTTTCTTAAAAGATACCATGCCGCAAATCATTGCGCAGCGTCAAAAGCGATTTGATGGTCGAACCTTATCTGAAGTACGAGCTATTGAGTCATCAGTTAAAGTTCTTCCATGTACTCACGGATCAGCTGTTTTTCAACGTGGAGAAACACAGGCATTGGCAAGTTTGACTTTAGGTACGGGACAAGATGCTCAAAAAATTGAGACATTAATGGGTGGATTAGAAGAGCAACCATTTATGTTGCATTATAATTTTCCTCCATTTGCAACTGGAGAAGTTCGTCCTATTCGTGGCGTTGGTCGTCGTGAAATTGGTCACGGACATCTGGCTCGAAACTCTTTTAAGTACGTTCTTCCAAGTCAAGAAGATTTTCCATACACAATTAGAAGTGTTGTTGATATTTTAGAATCCAATGGATCTTCATCTATGGCAACTGTTTGCGCTACTACTCTTGCAATGATGGACGGTGGTGTCCCATTAAAAGATATAGTTAGTGGTATTGCTATGGGTCTTTTAAAAGATTCAGAAGGTAAATTTCATGTTCTTACCGATCTTACAGGCGTTGAAGATGCTTATGGTTTAATGGATTTGAAGATTACAGGAACCAAGAATGGTGTTTGTGCAATTCAAATGGATATTAAAGAAAAAAATGGTTTAACAGTTGAAGTTTTACGTTGTGCGTTTGAACAAGCTAAAGAAGGGCGTATGCATATTTTAGAGCGTATGAAAGAAACCTTGATGAAGCCACGTGAAACAACATCTGCAACTGCACCACAAGTTGTTTTCATTAAAATTCCTATTGATAAAATTGGTTTAGTTATTGGGCCATCTGGAAAAAATATTAAAGAAATTATTGCTAAGACTGAGGCACAAATTGATATTGAAGATAGCGGAACTGTTAAAATTTATGCAAAGAATCAAGAGTCAGCAGAGGCTGCAGCTGGTATTATTAAAGCAATGGTCGGAGATGTTGAAGTTGGTACAGAATATAATGGTATCATTCGACGTTATACAGACTTTGGTATTTTTGTAGAAATTGTTCCTGGTCGTGATGGGCTTATACATATCTCAACAATAGCAAAAGAATTACAAAACGATATTAATAAAACACATCCAGTAAATGCACATCTTAAGGTTAAAGTCATAGCCTATGATTCTGACAGCGGACGTATTCGATTAGTATCTCCTGAGCTTGAAAAAAAGAAAGTTTAAAACTTTATGAAAAAAAGATTGGATGGACGGACTTCGAAAGAAGTCCGTAAATTACAAGTTTTACATGATCCATTTGGGTATGCAGATGGATCTGTTCTTTTATCGCTTGGTGCAACAAAAGTTTTAGCATCAGTGACATTGCAAACAGGTGTCCCCTTTTTTTTAAAGGGTAAAGGGCAAGGATGGCTAACTGCTGAATATGCAATGTTGCCTACAGCAACAAAACAGCGAAGCATGCGCGAATCAGTGAATATGCAAAAAAATGGTCGCAGTGTTGAAATTTCTCGACTTATTGGTCGATCTTTACGTTCGGTTGTTGCATGTGACGTACTTGGCGAAAAGACCGTCTATATAGATTGTGATGTGCTACAGGCAGATGGAAGTACACGCGTTGCATCTATTATAGCTGCAAGTATAGCGTTACATCGTGCACAAGAAAAATGGATTGAGAAGAAAAAAATAAAAGAACCAATTATCAAAGATATGTTATTGGCAGTCTCTGTAGGTGTTACGCGAGAAAATAATATCTTAGTTGATCTCAATCAAATAGAAGATAGTCAAGTTATTGCTGATTTTAATTTTGTTTTGACGGTAGGAAAAAATATTGTTGAAATACAAGGAACAGCAGAAAAGAGACCACTATCTCCTGATCAGTTCGATCAAATGAAAGATGCTGCGCTAGAGGCTATTGGTTCAATTAATACAGCATTATTAGATCATGCTGAAGTTAAAGGAAAAAAAATACGCGAAAAAAACAATTTTGTAAAACCAGCACCAAGAGCAACTGTATTTAGTTTAGAGAAGCGTTTTGAGAAAACATTGTAATGTTTTCTTTGTATGTTTTTTATCTTTTTTATTATCAGCAAGTGGTTGTGTTTTACAGACAATTACAAAACAGCAGTATTCTTCACGACCAACAGTATTTTTTGATATAGAGTCTTATTCATCATTCTCATACATAGAGCATAATTTGCTTAATGTTTTAAAAAATATTTTTACAGAGCATGGGTATAGATTTTCTTCTGAATGCACAGCTCTATATATTCTTAAAGTTATTATTAAAAAAATAGATACCATTGAAACAATTGTCAGTTGTGATAACATAGTTTATGGAAATTACAAGCAAATTTCTGGACAGCTTATTATAAAGAACAGGGATGCTGTTCTTTATAATAAGCCATTTGTTTTTGAGGGGTTTGTGAACGAATCAGAAGACTTTTTATGGAAAGAACGGTATGAAGTGGCAGGTTTGTGTACGATTTATGATATAATGGCAGTGCGAATAGAATCATTTTTATATGCATTGTTGTAGGGAAAAATAACAGTGTTAACCTATAAAGATATGCTCTCTCTCACAGAAGCAACTAGAATTAATCAATATTCAATTTTTGTTTTAGTGGCAGAGGATCCATCTGTTTTTATTGCATCTTTGATTCGAAAAAGAATAGTCTCGCTTCTTTCAATAAAATCTATCGTTATGGTTGATGATAGTAAGCAGCTTGCATCTGTATTTTATAATACAAGTTTATTTGATTCAGAGTCAGAGCTTTTTTGGCTTTCAAGGAAATATGATGGGATACAACGGAAAGAGGTTGACGCTTTACAAAAGATATTTAATGAAGCATCAATGCAGAAGCGTATTTTTTGTCTGTTAAGTTCAGAAGAATATGCACTTTTTCAATGGAATGAGGTTTCTCATCCTGTATGTCATATAAAAATTCCGGCTATGATTTCAGAAAGCGATATTCGCTTTCTATTTTCTCATATGAGTAATAAATTATCTGAAGAAAAATTATCATATCTCATTGATTGTTGTCGAAGATATGAAATACACAGCTTTGATTATGTGTATGTAAGTCTATTACTTTTTTCTTCAGTACATGCTCGTTATCTACCTCAGATTAAGGCATGTTTTGAAAAAAATTGGTTATTGCAGGGATCAAAGAAGCATCTCTTTGAAGCTTTTATAGCCACAGATAAAAAAAAGTTTTTTTATCTGTGGGATGCATTAAATGAAGAGCATTCAATGCCTTTCTGGGTTCTTTTCTGGTTTGAGGTAGCAGCAAAAATAATCAATTATAAATCTTTAATGAAACAGGGAAATGATCATTTTCAAAAGTCATTTAGGGATCAAGTTTTTTATATGCAATGCAAGAAACATGCTCAATCGATAACAAAAAAATCATTGTTAGATTTTTTGCATGGTTTATATGTTGTTGATATGCGTTCTAAAGAGTATGGAGAAGGAGTCGGATTAGATATGCTCTTTTTAGACTTTTTTT
>JAESUJ010000034.1 GCA_016763165.1 Candidatus Babeliales bacterium | reverse complement strand
GCGGAGCGCATGGAGCGCATGGTGGGCAGCCTTGCCGAGTTCATGCGCGAGCGCGACGACGCGCCGGCGATGCTTAGCGGCTCAGGCGCCGACAGCACCCATTTGATCGTCGTTGCGACATCGAACCGGGGTCTTTGCGGCGGCTTCAATTCATCGATCACCCGCGCCGTGCGTCTCAGGATCATGAACCTCAGCAACTATATCAATTTTAGGCTTTGCATCAAGGCCAGGAATAGCGGTTGAGCCGACATGATGAATTGAGATATGATTATCACCAAGCATCTCCATTAATGCTGTTTTTTCTTCTTTAAATATGTTTGCCCATTCAGGATCATAAGGGAGAACGGATATTTTTTTTCTGTCAGACATAGCATCCTTAGTAAGGGTTTAGTGCGGTTTTATATGGTTATTAGTATAAAGAAATATCTAAAAAGTAGAAGCAAATCTATGATTTTATAAGAAAATATGCTATCTTGTTCATGATAAAGTATAGTTTTGTGGATACCATTTCATAAAGGAACTCATGGCATCTGAAAAAAATAATGTGACACTTGAAAAGATCGTTTCGTTGTGCAAACGTCGAGGTTTTGTATTTCCAACGGCGGATATGTATGGTGGATTGAATGGTGTGTATGACTTTGGACCACTTGGTTATGCCATGAAACAGAATATTAAAAAAATGTGGACTAAGCAGCTTTCATTGGTTGATCACGATATTGTGATGATTGATGGAGCTATACTAGGTCATCATGCAATGTGGTCAGCATCAGGTCACGTTGATAGTTTTAGTGATCCAATGGTTGATTGTTTGATTTGTAAAAAAAGGTATCGTGCTGATGAGATTAACCTTGAAAAGGCATGTGTTCATTGTGGCAATCATTCGTGGACAGAAGCACGTCAGTTTAAGTTGATGTTTGAGACTCAAATAGGAGCGATGTCTGACGCTGCATCAACGGGATATTTGCGCCCAGAAACGGCACAATCAATTTTTGTAAATTTTAAAAATGTTTTGGGTAGCTCACGAGTAAAAATTCCGTTTGGGATTGGTCAAATTGGAAAAGCGTTTCGAAATGAAATTACTCCTAAGCAATTCTTATTTCGTATGCGTGAATTTGAACAGATGGAGCTTGAGTTTTTTTGCAAGCCTGAAGAGTCGGATAGTTTTTTTGATTTTTGGAAAAGTGAGCGGTATCTTTTTTATAAACAGCTTGGTTTAGACATGGAACGTATTCGTTTTCGTGATCATGCAGAAAATGAGCTTGCACATTATTCAAAGAAATGTACCGATGTTGAGTATGAATTTCCGTTCGGTTGGAAAGAGCTTGAAGGGATAGCTCATCGTGGTAGCTTTGATTTGCAACAACATATTGATCATGCAAAAAAAGATTTGTCTGTTTTTGAAGAAGCAACACGTCAATCATATGTGCCACATGTAGTTGAAACATCAGTCGGTGTTGATCGACTCTTTTTAACTCTTTTATTTGATGCGTATAGAGAAGATACGGTTGATGGAGAATCGAGAACTCTGCTTCGACTGCATCCAGCAATCGCTCCAGTACAAGCTGCAGTTTTGCCACTTGTCAAAAAGCTAGACACTGAAGCTCATAAAATTATAAAACATTTAAAAAAACATGGATATGCAGTCCAGTATGATGCATCAGGTTCAATCGGAAAGCGGTATCGCCGGCAGGATGAAATTGGGACTCCCGTCTGTTTTACTGTTGACTTTGAAACAGCAGAAGATGGAAAAGTAACTGCGCGTAATCGTGATACGCTTGAGCAGGTGAGAATTCCTATAGATGAGTTAGATCATTATTTACAGGTTTTGATGGCAGCCTAAAAGATGCAAAATATATATGTTGATTTAGTAAATAAGGATTATTGATGAAAAATAACGTAGTTTTTTTATGGATGCAAGCAAAAGCAACATCAAAGTATTCTGAAGTTTGGATAGATCTTGTAAGCGTTTTGGAAACAGTTTTTTTCTTTCCCGTTGATCCGTTTTTAATTTTTTTTACGTTAGAAAATCGACATAAATATTTGCGGTATGCAGTTGTTGCAACGATCATGTCAGCAGTTGGTGGATCATTTGCTTATTTTGTCGGAGCTTGTTTATGGCACATTGTCGGTGCATGGGTTGTTGGTCATCTGATCTCTTCAGCATATTTCGATTCATTGATCTGGTATTATCATACGTATCAACTGGCAGTTGTTTTTGTTGGGGCTCTTTTGCCCTTGCCATTTAAAGCGATTACACTCTCTGCTGGTTTTTGTAAAATTTCTTATTTACCTTTTGTTTCTATGCTTTTGTGCGCTCGTTGGATTCGATTTTTTCTGGTTACATGGACTACGCAGAGATGGGGTAAAGCGATTCTTGCTTTTATTGACCGTTATTCTGCACCCGTGGTATCATTGGTCTGTGTAAAACTTGCGATTGTAGTCTGCATTGCGTATTTCTGCAAATGAGAACAGTTACAAAAATATGCATGTTTAAGGGCAGGCACTGTTTATAAATGAGAGTTGAAACGAGTTGGACAATTATTCAGACTATACAGGGTGGGGCAGATGGATAATCGTTTTTTATATCTTTCGGTTGGAAGGTTATTATTCCTATCATTTTTTTTTCTAATTCTTTCTGGTTTTTTACTTCTTTCCTTACCGATGGCTCAGCTTGTTCCTATGAGCAACTTAGATGTTCTTTTTACAGCAACATCGGTTACCTGTGTTACAGGTTTACGAGTAATTCCCATTGAGTCATTTTCATTATTTGGTCATCAGGTTATTTTTATTTTGATGCAAATAGGTGGTCTTGGTCTGATGACGTTTTCGTTATTTTTATTTTCACTTTTTTCTCAATTTGGTCTCGCTACAACAGTCATGGCTGGAAAGTTGCTTGATTTTGAAGTTATGAATCGAGTGAAGTTCTTTTTAGGGATGGTTGTTGTCATCACTCTTGTCATTGAAGGAATAGGAACAATACTGTTGTATCCATTTTTTTCATCAATGTTTCCATGGCACAAAGCACTGTTTTATGCAGCATTTCATTCAGTTTCTGCGTACTGCAATGCGGGCATTTGCTTATTTGATACAAGTTTGCAGGCGTACCAACAAAATATATGGATGTTATCAGTTTTAGGCGCTTTGGCACTGTTTGGTGGTATTGGTTTTATTGTTTGGTATGAAATAGGCAATCGTTTCAGACATCTGTTTTTACGATTTATAGGTAAAGAAAAGCGACTTCATGCTTTTTCTTTACATACAAAGTTAGTTCTTTGGACATCATTTTTTTTGTTGTTGATAGGAACTGTTGTTTTTGCTGCTAATGAATGGAGTCATGCTTGGGGACATTTAATCTGGTATGAAAAAATAGCGAATGCTTTTTTTCTTTCTATTGTTTCACGTAGTGCAGGTTTTATGACGACAGCAGTAACAGAAATGCGAAATTCGACAATTTTGTTTCTGATGGGATTGATGTTTATTGGTGCGAGTCCAAGTTCTACGGGGGGTGGTATCAAAACAACAACCATTGCACTTATTTTTGCAACTATGCTATCAGTAATTCGTGGACGAGCACAGGTAGAATGTTTTGGACGAGAGGTACTTAATGATCAGATTTATAAAGCTATTACAATTCTAATATTAGGATTTTGTTGGATAAGTATGACAGCATTTTTACTGCTCTGGCTTGAAAAAGGCCACTCATTTATCGATGTTTTTTTTGAAGCTGTTTCAGCATTTTCTACGGTTGGATTTTCACGTGGGATTACAGAATCATTAGGATCCTGTGGCAAGATTATTCTGATTGTGAGCATGCTTGTTGGGCGTATTGGGTCGTTAACCTTAGTTCTTGCTGTACGAAAAGTAAGAGAAAAAAAATTATACACATACCCTGAAGAACGGGTCTTGATAGGATAGGAATAAAGAATGAAATTTTGTGTTATTGGATTAGGACGATTTGGACACCAACTTGCGATCAGTCTGGCGGATCAAGGAGCTGAAGTTTTGGCAATAGATAGCGACGAAGAGCTTATTGAAGGAATTCGTGATGATGTGACACAGGCGATTTGCACTCGAATTACGGATGAAGACTCTTTACTTGAAGTTGGCGTCAGTGAAGTTGATACGGTGATTGTTGCAACGGGTGAAAACTTTGAACAGTCAGTCTTGATTACGGCTCTACTTAAAAAACGATTGAAATTACCACATGTTATTGCTCGAGCCATTAATGCGATACATGAGGAAATTCTGATACTGGTTGGAGCTGATAAGGTTATTCTTCCTGAACGTGATATGGGCGTTAGGCTTGCTGATAAATTAAGTCTTCCTTTAGTTGAAATGACTCCTATCGCAGGTCAGTTTTCAGTGACAATTATTCAAGCACCAGATAGCTTTGCTCATCGTGCTATTTCTGAGCTTCGTATTTGTAAGTCTGGGCGTGTTGCATGCATCGCAGTTAAAAAAGGTGATGACTTTCTGCTTATTAAACAAGATTACTTGATTCTTGAAAATGACATGCTTGTCTTTGCTGGAGATCGCGAATCGCTCGCTTCATTAGCTCGTTGGTAATTTAGACTTTAAGCAGGTCGGTGTTTTTAAGATTTGTGATGCAAGAGTGATGAGAAATATGCAGTAATAGGTGAGTTGTAAACTGTAGGAATATCCTGAAAAGAAAATATAGAGCATCAAAGCTGTATTAAAAACAGAAATAGTTGTAAGCAAGGTTTTTTTGGTCTGCTTCATCAGGTAGAGATAAAAGATAAGTAAAAATGAACCAAAAAAATAT
>JAESUJ010000007.1 GCA_016763165.1 Candidatus Babeliales bacterium | reverse complement strand
CAACAACAATTTCAGCATGATTTGCATTAGAACCACCTGCAGCAACAAAATCACCAATTTTTATATGACGAACACGAGCTCCAGTTGCAATCACTTGTCCTACACAGGAATAACCGATAGGATACGACTGACTTGAAATACTTTTAATTAAAGACAGTGTTCCCTGCAATCCATGATCTTCAAGTGATTGTCGTACTTTGGTTATACTTTTTGTAATATTTTTTAATGCTTTTTTATACAAAGGAGTATCAGAGTTTTTTAATGTTGCATGCTCTGTCCCCGTACTAATAAAAGAATGCTTAACATGAATAATAACAGAAAAAGGATCTATGAGCGGTTCTGTAACAGAACGAATAATCGCCTTACCCTTTTCTAAAAAAACTTGCTGCATGCTTATTCCTTATAATGGTTTGTGAAATAAAGAGGATGCTTGATGCATATGAACTGATTGATTATTAAGATTGTTATCAAGCATTGAAATCTTAAAAAAAAGGCCACATGGATCAAAAAATAACTTGTTATCTATATCAGTGAGACGAAGTGAGAAGAATTCTTTATGCGCAACGAGAATAACAACAAAGTCAGCACTTGAAACTGTCTGCCATAATCCCATATTCTGTTTAAATCCAAGTTTATTAATTTTTTCTTCCGACACATTCGGCTCGCAAATAATCATTTCAATATTCTTATTATGTTTCAATAGTTGAGCAATCTGCAACGCAGGTGATTCTCGTAAATCATCAACGTCTGATTTATATGTCAATCCTAAAATACCAACTTTTATTTTACGATCTTTATATTGATCTCGTTTTTTCAATTCCTCAACCGAAGAGACTATACGATTAAAAACCCTCTGTGGCTGCATCTCATTAACTAAACGAGCCTGTTTCAAAAGCCCACTTTCATTAGGATGATTACTAATCAAAAACCATGGATCAACTGCTATGCAATGACCTCCAACACCAATACCTGGATTCAAAATATTAACTCGTGGATGCTTATTCGCAAGCATGATTAACTCATGTGGATTAATACTATTTTTGACAGCAATAGCTGCTATCTCATTGGCAAAAGCAATTGAAACATCACGAGATGTATTTTCAACTAATTTGACCATCTCAGCTGTTTTATCATCAGTTACAAACATCGATGATTGCACAAGTGGTTCATAAAATTGAATAGCTTTTTCTGATGATTCTTTGTTGATCCCACCAATGACACGATCATTGTGTAACAATTCATTAAACATATTTCCAGGAATAATACGTTCTGGACAATGAGCTACATAAAAATCTATACCTGCTCGCATGTTGGTTTTTTTTTCTAAAATATCACAGATTTTACGTGTAGTTCCAATAGGAACTGTTGATTCTAAAATAACAATGTTTTCTGGCTCTAAAACAGTCGCAATGCTTTCAACAGCAGTAAAAACATATGACAAGTCGGGATCTTTATTTTTATCAAAAGGAGTTGGAACTGCTATTAAAAAATAGTCAGCCAATGTAATTTTTGTATACGAATAAAATGTTTTTGCTCTTAAAACAGCTCGAAGATTTTTTTGCACCCCTTCTTCTTGTATAGGAGAAATGCCAGCATTGATATCCTCAATCCGTTTCTCATCAATATCATATCCTATGACATCATACCCACGCTGTGCAGCATGTATTGCGATTGGTAGTCCAATATAACCAAGACCAGCTATTGAAAGACGTTTCATATATTTTTCTCCTTATGTACAAAATCACTGGATACTGGAAACAGACCACCGGGACTATCTGATAAAAAATGAGGATATTTTGTTTCTAAAATAGTTATGATTCGCATACATGCATTACCATCACCATACACATGAGAAGGAGCATGTACATCTTTCTTCATCACTGCTTCGCATGCATTTATTATTTTTGTAGGATCAGTTCCTGTCAATACTTCTAATCCATCCCAAACACCTTCATGTCGCTCAGTAATATCACGCAAACAGATAACTGGTTTTCCCAACGCAGATCCCTCTTCTTGCAACCCACCTGAATCAGTCGCAATATAATCAATCTGTAGCAACATATACACCATATTAAGATACGAAAGCGGATCACAAGAAAAAACATTTTTATGTGAATGAAAATCAGTTTTTTCTAATGCTTCCTTCACAGCAGGACTCGGATGTACAGGATGAATAAAACCAATCTCATCCTGATTCTTCAGTGCGAATTCTGAAAAAGATTTAAAAACATTTTCCAAACCAGTTCCATACGATTCACGACGATGAGCTGTAACCAAAAATAATTTTTTATATTTTTTCTTCATACATGAAATAGTTTCAACGAACTCTGGATCCAAGACATGAGCATTGTTTTGCAAATGCTCTTTAACTTCATACAGAGCATCTACCACTGTATTCCCAACACAAAAAATACTTTTTTGATCAACTCCCTCAGCGAGAAGATGTGCTGTAGCATACGGTGTTGGAGCAAAGTTCAAACTTGCTAACTGACCAACAAATTTTCGATTCATCTCTTCTGGAAAAGGATGTCTCATATTTCCAGTTCGGAGACCTGCTTCAACATGAGCAATAGGAATACCTTTATAAAAAGCGGCTAATGATGATGCAAAGGTTGTTGTTGTATCACCATGAACAAAAATGAGTGCTGGTTTAACTTTTTCTAAAACGGATTGTAATTCTTTCAATACGGCAGCTGTTACATAAAAAAGATCCTGATTATCACGCATAATATCAAGATCAAAATCAGGAACAACATTAAAAACAGAGAGTACTTCATCCAGCATCTGACGATGCTGTTTTGTTGCACATAAAAGAACATTATGGCCACGATCACGAAGCTTTTTAAACAACGGAATAAGCTTTATTCCCTCAGGACGAGTTCCAACAATAAACAAAATTGGCAAAGACATGATACCTCCTTTTTTCTTAAAAAGAAGGTATCAACCTGATATAAAAAAAGCAA
Organism: Candidatus Babeliales bacterium; assembly: GCA_016763165.1. GTDB lineage: Bacteria > Babelota > Babeliae > Babelales > CAZZPM01 > CAZZPM01. Next base: position 1,098 of record JAESUJ010000007.1, on the reverse strand, counting down.
CTTCTATTTTTCAAGCATGATAATCGAAGCTCGATCGCGCAACTTTTCAATTAACTTTTTGTCTGCCTTTTTCTGTTTTTTATAGATTAGTTTTTTTTCAATATCAACAGAACTTTCTTCATATGTCTTAATCCGTTCTTCTTTTTTATCGAGACATAGAACGACTTGATACCCCTGCTCTGTTTTAAACGGTGAAGAAATATCACCTTTTTTAAGATCAACAATTGATGCCATAGCAGGAGCTAGTTCAGACTGCTTAACCCAACCAATGTCAATCCACTCATCAGAATCAATATCTACTGATGATGCATCGCTTATACTCTCTTTGAAGACTACCTTCACATGAGTAGTTGCATCTTCTTTGGATTTTGATTTGTGCGCTTCATAATAATTTTCTTTTTCTTTTTCACTGACAACAGAGCTTTCCTGTGCATTCCATAATTTCACCTGACTTGATGCTCCAATGCGTAATAATTGCCGTTGCAATTCTTGATGTGTCAATTGAGATTCTTGCTTTAACCATGCTGCAAATTCTTCTTCTGATGCATCAAGCATTCCATGAGCTTGTTTAATAGAAATAATACGCTGCTCAATCTCAGTCGATGATGGAATACTTTTCAACTCAGATGCTTTCTGCCATAACAGTTCTTCAGCTATCAGCTCATCTAATGAATAAAACGCTCCATTTCTATCAATGCGTGGCTTATTCAATGATGCATGCATAATATTTGAACCATTTACACGACAAACAATCCTGTTAACAAGAGTTCCCGAAGCTTCTGGAACATTAACATCATCCTTTTGATCTACCTTTTTATCTATCTGATCACCTTGCAAAAAGAACTTTTTTGCTGACTTATTTCGTAAACTAATAATTTTTTCTGATTGAACAATAGGTGCTTTTTTTTTAATATTTTTTTTACTCGATGCGCATCCTGAAAACAGAGATAAAGAACTAATGCATAATAAAACATGAATATTCATATAAAATCCTTTCTTTTCAATAAATAAATCTTTTCATCCGTATCCTATAAAAAAAAGAGCGAACGGGCAAGAATAGTTTTGCCCGTTCGCTCTTTTTTTATAACAAAGTTTTAT
>JAESUJ010000033.1 GCA_016763165.1 Candidatus Babeliales bacterium | reverse complement strand
TGAAAAAAATACTATTATTAGCTTTTATAAGCACATTTGGAACATCCCATTTAATTGGAATTGAAAATGCCATGAGTCACAAGGATAATCCCATAAGAAAAGAAAAAAATCTTGAAACAGAGGTTGAAAAAGAAGGGACTTGGAGCAGCATAAAAGAACTTATTAACTATTGGGCCTCTTATAATCTTTTTGATGTAGGAAAAAATGAAGATTATAATATGTCTGAAGATAAAGTCGAAAACAACAACGAAGAAATAGCTCAAACTACTGAATATAAAAAAATACGTGCAACTATTTTAAATGCTGCCATTGGTGATGCACTTGGTCGAATAACCGAGTTTACTCCAACCAATACTCAAAATATAAAAAAACTAAAGCAAGCATATCATAAAACATACAAATTTGCCCCATACACCGATGATACCCTTCTAGCACAGGTTGTTCTGAATGCCTGTCTAAACAATAAGTCTGAAGAAAAAATAATTGATCAAATTGCTCGAGAAATTGCAACTATCGTTGGACCCAAAAAGCTAACCATCGACCCCCTCTTTTATGTACGAGCACATGGTCTTGGCGTTCAGGAATCGGGCAAAAAACTTTTTAATCTTATAACAGAAAAAAAAGATACTGCTACCGAATGGTGGAAAGAACGTGACAATCAATTAAGTTTTGATGCTAAAAAACGACAGGCTGGTTGTGGCACAGTTATGAGAGCATGGCCTATCGGTCTTCTATTTTCTGATCCAGAAAAAATAATTAGGCTTGCTCGTAACCAATCTATTTTAACACACTCTCATCCAATGACCCACGCCGCTTCAGCAGCACTAGCTGTTGGCATTTATTATGCACGTACTGGATCTTCTATTGAAGAAATTATTGAAAAAATAATTGAAACAGCTGAACAGTTTGATGATGAAGAAAAACCATTCAAACCAAATGCAGAAAAAATAACCGATGAAATAAAGCTCACCAAAAAATTACTTATAAAAGATAAACTTTTAACAAGCGATCTTATTCGCTTTGCATACAAACAGGCTCGTAACGGAAAAAAACCAGCTGAAGTATTGGGAACCAACAATGATCAAAATAATGCTTTTAGATCTCCAAATGGTTTCTTACGTGGTTGGGCTGCTGATGAAGCAATTGCTTCTGCTGTATATCTTTTTGCTCGCAACAAAAATAATATCCAAAAAGCTATGTATGAAGGTGTAAATACACCTGGCGATAGTGATAGCATTGCAACACTTGCTGGAGCACTCATTGGCGCATATTCTGGAAACCTGTACATGGATAAAAATCTTGATCTTCTTGAAAAAAGAAAACTTCTTGAAAAAAGAGCCTTAGAAATTACAAACAGTATTTCTCAATAAATAATACTCCTTCGCTACCATAAACTATATAAAACTTGCCCTTTTCTAGCCTCTGTATCCATAACCAACCCTTCAATCTATAAAATAGATGCTATAAAAAGTAGTTATTTTATCATTTTTATAACAAAAGCCTCTACATCTTCTGTAAGATCTTTTTCTTAAAAAAATAATCTATCCCCATCTCTCTTGATGAATATAAATAAAAAACACTGTTTTTCCTGCCGACTTCCCAAATATCTACATATTTGCTAATATTATATTTAGTTAAAAATAAAAACAACTGATTAAACAATATAAATACAATTTATTAGGTTTTTTGAAAATAATACATCAACTTCTAAGTCAAATAAAACAGACTCAGAACAATAATATTTTATTACTATAAAAACTTTTTAATAATCGAAAGGACTTATTTAATATTTATTTTTATATATTTTCTAATTAATACTCTAAAGGAACTTTATGATCATACGCTCTCTTTTTATAACACTCCTCACCTGCAATCAACTTTTTTCAACTAGTCATCCCTTTCCTAAAAAACAGAAATCTTTTGAACTCATCAATAAATCTGATACAAAACCTCTGTATCTTTTTTTAAAAAAAGATACAAAAAATATTGATACTTATCGAAAAATACACGATGGTAACAGCCTTTTACATGAAGCTGTATCTATAAATAGCTTAAAAATGGTCGGGATTCTTATCAGTAACGGTATAGACCCCAACATGACAAATGATGATTCCAATACTCCTCTTCACATGGCAGTCACCAGAGGATATACAGAAATAGTCCAATATTTACTTGAACATGGAGCTAACCCTAATATAGGAAATTTATATAATGATACCCCACTGCATCTTGCCATATTATCAGATCAACCAGAAAAAATAAAAGTTTCCATCATATTAGAGCTTCTCAAACACGGCACTGATCTCGAGCATAAAAACATATATAAAACAACACCTCTACAACAGGCTATAGAAGCAGAAAATTGTCAATATATCATCGATATATTATCTAATTATAAACAAAAATCAAAATGTAATTAATAGAAAAACCCTATACATAGATAAGACATTGTCTATGTATATCCTATTTATGATTTATTTAATAAAAAAGACCTCTACATCTGCTGTAGAGGTCTTTTTTATTAAATAAATATTTTTAGAGTCTATTCGCCGCCATTTTACATTTTACTAGCAACATCTCTTTCCATGTTTGAGCAACTAACTGAAACAGATCATCAGAAACATTCCCACCACGATGCATCTTTTATTGAAGAACTATGCCATTAACCATGTTTTCAAGATCACGACCTGATTTTTTTGTCTTCTCAAGGATCAATTTCAGACTAATTTAATCAAACAGATATAAACAACAACAAAGCTTTTTCCTGTATTTTGTCTATATTTTAAGAAAAAATAGACAAGAAGAACTATTTAAACGTCTACCTATTTACAGATATCCATATATTTTCTATTATTAAATTCAGTAAAATATCTAAGTTATGAACCTAAATAAATGGAAAATAAATGTTAAGATCATTAAGAACGCTTTTACTGCTCTGTATATTTTCAAACAATCTGAACAATCTAGAAGCAAATATAACTGCTTTATCAATTGGAATAGGAGTAGTATCTGCTGCATCATATGAAATATATTCAGAACCTAAAACAGGCAAAAAAGAAACAGTAGACAAAAAAACAGAAAAAAAGAGCCGATTTTCTCATCTAACTAATAAAGAAACAATAAAAAAGATTGTAAAAAAAGGAGTTCTTGGTGGATTAACAGGTGGCTTTTTTGGTTACATTATTTCAAAAAAAACTCCTACTAAGAGTTTAAACAAACAGACTATATCACCAACGCCTCCAAAACATCCCCACAGTCATCCTCCTGTATTTCATCAACAAAATAAGAATAATAGTTCTCCGCCAATCATTCAAAAAACCAATCCCCAAGCTGAAAAAAAAACACCAAAAGACATTCAACTAAATACAGTTACACTTGACGAATGGTGGGGGTCTGAAAATGCAACAAAAGGCGGATTTGTTCTTCCTTTCTTTTATGAAAATGGAGAAAAGTATTATATTTTCGGCAATGAATGGATTCAAACTGGCTGGTGTCCATTTGGAGGAAAGTGTGACAATGGAGAAACAGCTCTAGAAGGTGCTACACGAGAGTTTTGGGAAGAGTCTGGGGTTCAAAGAAACACCCTAGAACAGCTCATGATCGATGTTGATAGAAAGTCACGTGCTGAAAATGGTGGCATCTTTACTATCTGTACCAACTCTGACCAAGAAGACAAAAACCCAAATTTAATCATTTTTTACTTTGCTGAATGGTCAAAAAAAGAAATATTTAATGCTTTTGGTAATCATGATAACGAGATGGATGCTTTTGGATTTATAAAAGAAAGCTCTCTAAAAGATGTTCTTAAAAATATGAGTGTAATTAAAAATACAAATTCAGAAGACTTCAAAGAAGAATATAAATGTTTTTTTAAAAGTCAAAAAGAGATTGTAGAAACTATGGTAGGCAATCAACATGAAGATGGACTCCGTGATCTTATATATTATCTTAGTTTTTATTTCGTTGACACCTCAAAAACTAAAAAACTTAAAACAGGCGAATACTGTTTTGATTTGCGATATGCTCAATAAAATATACTTTTTATCTTTTCTCAATTCATAGAAATAAAATTTCTATTACGCTAGAGCTAAAAAAAATATACCGAACAAAACAAATATTTATGTAAATACTGGTGGAGAGGGAGGGATTCGAACCCTCGATCCCAGTCTCCCAGGATAGCGGTTTTCAAGACCGCCGCATTCGACCACTCTGCCACCTCTCC
>JAESUJ010000032.1 GCA_016763165.1 Candidatus Babeliales bacterium | reverse complement strand
TTATTTGATGATGGGCAAAAGAAGGGCCTTTGATGGTGATTAAATAGGATGGTGTACTTGTTTTTTCATAAACGAATTCAATGCTATCAATAATTTTTATAGGAGATTTTGCTTCTTGATATCTACAAAATGAACTGAAGTCATGTTTTCCGACATATAAAGCTAAGACTTTTTTTAAAGTGTTGATATCTACTGCCTTGATAAATGGATAGAGCCAGCCGAATCGTCCAATAAAAGGATCAGGATACTCAGTAAATAGGCGATATGTATACGTCTTTTGTTTGACATCCTTGCGTGGATTAAACAGATCGGCTGCTTTTGAGGCTGATTTAATTGTAATATCAGAAGGCAAGTGGTAATTCCATGCGGTCATTATTTTTGTAGGATCGAGATCAAGTATGGTACGTATGCGAGCAACTTGTCCGTGAGCATGTACGCCCTTATCAGTTCGTGATGCACCGAGTATTGAGATCTCTTTAAGAAAAACTTTTTTAAAGCTTCTTATTAATGTATCTGCGACTCCTCCAATCCATATAAAGGCATTACCACCATCTTGTTTTTGCCAACCATAATACTTTGTGCCGTCATATGCAATAATTAATTTGTACGTTTGAATTTTGTTGTTGATTATTGCTCCTTGATCCATGTAGTAAGTGCTTGGCTTAGCTTCTCATGCGTTGTCTTTCCACTACCTTGAACTATTCTGTCTTTGCCACCGCCTTTAACACCGACTGTTTGAACCAGATGTTTATGTAATTCTTTTAAGGTAAACGATGCTTTGATAGATGGACTCATAAAAATGAAATAGATAAGTCGACTCTCTTTTGCCGATGTAATTAAAATAATGCCTTGCTTTTGAGCATCCATTTTTTGAGTTATCTGTTTTACATCATCAGGTGTAACGTCATCAATAGTTAATATTGAAACAGGAATATTATTGATTGACTTCATCTGATCAACCCATTCTGCAATGTTGGACTGAATTAACTTTTTTTTTAATTGTTTTATTTCACCGATAAGGTTCATAAGTTGCTCTGTCTGTTTTTGAACAGCAGGCAGAATTTCATTGGTCTGTACTTTGAATTGTTCGCTCAAAACTTTTGAATTGCTATGCAATTGTTGAAACAACGCTATTGCTGCAGGGCCGGTGATTGCAACAATACGGCGAACACCGGTTGCAAGCGAAGCTTCGCTGATTATTTTGCAGAGGCCGATGATTCCAGTTGCTGAAGCATGTGTTCCACCACAGAGCTCTGTAGAAAAACCAGGGATATGAACAACACGAACATTTTCTGGGTTGTATTTTTCACCAAAGAAAGCTTTAGCCCCCATAGCTTGAGCATCTTTAAGGTTGGTATTCGTGACTTCAGTCGAGATGTTTTCTTGAATTTTTTCGTTAATAATATCTTCTGTTTTTTTTATTTCTTGAGTTGTCATAGGACGATGAAATGAAAAATCAAAACGAAGATAGTCAGGTTCAACAATAGATCCGGCCTGCTTTATTTGTGGTCCTAAAACTTCAATCAATGCAGCTTGAAGCATATGTGCTGCTGTATGGTTGCGTACAGTGTTAGCTCGTACAGTTGCATTAACCAGGCATGTCACTACTGTTCCCACAGATAGTTTTTCGATACTGAATTTTTCAGGAAGTTGACATAAAATAGCTATGGCAACTTGATTAGGAGCAGTGATTACTTTTTTGAGATCAATAACAGGAAGCTCTATGTTTTCGACAGTGATGGTTCCTTGATCATTCACTTGTCCTCCTGATTCAACATAAAAAGGAGAGCTGTCTAAAACAATCCAGTAGCTTTTATCATCATGTTTATGATTCCATAAAATAGTGCTTTGAGTTGTCAAAGTCTCATACCCAACAAACTCTGTCTTAATCTCTGTTGGAATATCAAGATCTGTCTGTTTTGCAGTTTTTTTCCCAGATGTTGCTTGTTGAATGCTCATCTGATGCGCAAATCCTTCTGCATCAACAGTTAATTGGTTCTCATGCGCTAAGACTTTAGTGAGTTCAAGCGGGAAACCATAGGTGTCGTATAATTTGAATGCTTGTTTGCCAGATATTATTTTCACTTTTATTTTGTTGAGTTCTTCAACATATCTTTCAAAAATATTTTTACCAACAAGTAAGTTTGAAGAAAATTTTTCTACTTCACTGAGAAGGACTGATTCAATAAGAGTCTGATTCTGTTTGAGTGATGGGTAGGATTGGGAGATCGTTTTGATCAGAGGGGTAACCAGTTTATGAAAAAATGGTTTTAATGAAAGTTTCTGAGCAAACAGCGCAGCTCGTCGAATAATTTTACGTAAAACATAGCCACGACCTTCATTGGAAGGAGCGCCTCCATCTGTAATGATAAATGAAGTTGATCGAATATGATCGCATAAAACATGAAAAGCTGTCTGTTGATCTACTGTTGCCGTTTCATATTTTATGCTGGTCTCTTTTTCGATCGCTTCTCTAATTGGTTGAAATGAGTCGATATGAAAAACTGTTTTTTTATTTTGTAAAACTGCTGCAAGTCGTTCAAGGCCAATGCCAGTATCGACACCTGTCTGTACAAGTGGGTTCATTTTCCCATCAGTATCTCGATTGTACTGCATAAAAACAAGATTCCAGATTTCAACAAATCGTTCACCTTCATCGCCAGGTTTTTGATTTTCACCACCTGGAGTTGAGTCTGCACCATAATCATAATAAATTTCGGTACAAGGGCCACAGGGGCCAACATCACCCATAGACCAAAAATTGTCTGCTTCGCCTAATTTTGAAATTTGTTCATAAGGAACGCCTGCAATCGTATGCCAGAGTCTGTACGATTCATCATCTTTTTCGTACACAGTGACGTACAAACGTTCGGCTGGAAGGGCAAGTTCTTCAGTTAAAAATTTCCAAGCATATTCAATAGCTTCTTTTTTGAAGTAGTCACCAAAGGAGAAGTTTCCAAGCATTTCAAAAAAAGTTAAGTGTCGAGATGTGAAGCCAACATTTTCAAGATCGTTATGTTTTCCACCAGCGCGGACACATTTTTGTGAAGTTGCAGCGCGGATATACGTTCTTTTTTCTTTACCTAAAAAACAATCTTTGAATTGATTCATTCCAGCATTGGCAAATAAAATAGTGGGATCTTCTGCAGGAATAACGGCGGAGCTGTCAACTACTGTATGGCCATTTTGTTCAAAGAATGTAAGAAATTTTTTACGAATGAGATCTGTCTTCATAAATAAACCCTTATTTTAAATTATTATTTTCTATATAAACACGATTATGATAGCTTTTTTTGATCATTTTGTTAAATTAAATTTTGATATTGTTTATTTGATCAACAATAATGAAGATTTGCATTATGCTCCAATCAGATCGTTAATAAGATATGATTTTTTATCAATATTGATCGAGTCTGGAAGATGGATGGGCTTCGTCTATTCAGGTAGTAACGGAGATAATATGTAACATGGGGAGTATTTAATGTTTGAATACATGTTTTTATTTTGGATATTAACGGGATTAGCTTTTGGTTTTCTAGAACTGAGTAGCCCCGGTTTCTTTTTTTTCCTGTCGTGTAGCTTCGGTTGTTTTGTTGCTGCATCTTTAGCCTGGTATCAATATACTCTGGTTACACAAATGGTTGTAGCATTTTTTGTTATGATTTTTTCTCTGTATATTCTGTATGCCTTGGTTAAAAAATATGCTTTCTCTCAGCATTCATCGGAAAAACATACAACTAATATTGATGCATTGATTGGAAGAGAGGCACTTGTTCTTCAGAAAATCATAGGCAAAGAGTATGGATTGGTTAAAGTTCGTGGTGAAATTTGGAGTGCAGAAACAGATGATGATGCAGCTTTAGAGATCAATGAAAGCGTAGTTGTAGTCAGAATTTATGGCAACAAGCTTATGGTTCGAAGGCCGACCTATTAACCTCTTGTAAGGACAGCATGCTACATAATCTTCTTTTTACCCTGTTTTTTATCTGGTTATTTTATACCTTTGTAATAAAGCTCCTCGGTTTTTTTTTAATTCTGATTTTTGCTTTATATATTTTTAATGTTGTGAAGCGAAAAAGCTCTTTCTTTCAGGGTTTTTGGAAAAAACATGAGACCAATGTTGATGCGTTAATAAGAAAAAAAGCAGTTGTTCTTCGTCGTATTGTAGGAAAAGAATCTGGCTTAGTTAAAGTGTGCGGTCAGGTGTGGAGCGCAGAAACAGATAGTTATGTAACTTTGGATATAAATGAAAAAGTTATTGTGGAACGTGTTTATAAAGAGAAGCTGATGGTTCGAAAGTCGGCCTACTAATGTTTATTTTACTGTTAAATAGTAAGTTTTTATAAAGGATATGTATGATATACAATATTTTAATGACGCCATTTTTGGTATTTGCTGCAATTTTTGCAGCTATGTTTCTGTTTTTTATGATGATGATTGCTCATTGTACCTATTTAATTCAACAAGCTGAAGTTGTAGTTATTGAACGACTGGGCAAATTCCATCGGATTTTGAAGCCAGGACTTCATTTTCTGGTTCCTTTTATTGATAGCACACGAAGAATTTCATGGACCTATTTCAAGGAAGATCCTCGAGGAAAAGGGAGTCTGTTTCGACTTGTTCGGATGGTTGAGCGAATTGATCTGCGTGAGTCAGTTTATGACTTTCCCAAGCAGAATGTGATTACTAAAGATAACGTTACGATGGAAATCAATGCATTGTTATATTATCAAATTACCGATCCTCGATCAGCTGTGTATGAGGTTTATAATTTGCCACAAGCGATTGAAAAGCTTACACAGACAACATTGCGTAACATCATAGGATCTATGGATCTTGATGAATGTTTAACCTCACGTGATAGCGTTAATGAGCGTTTACGTATTATTTTGGATGATGCGACTGACAAGTGGGGCGTTAAAGTTAATCGAGTAGAGCTTCAAGAAGTGAATCCTCCACGAGATATTATTGGAGCGATGGAGAAACAGATGCGTGCTGAACGTGATCGTCGTGCTGCTATTTTAGAGGCAGAAGGCCAAAAACAAGCATCTATTCTGAGAGCTCAAGGGGATAAAGAATCAGATATTTTAGAAGCCGAGGGTGAAAAGTTGGCAGCAATTGCCAGAGCAGAAGGTGATTCTACAGCTCGTCGATTGATGGCTACTGCTGAAGCAGAAGCGATTGTAGCGATTAAGAAAGCTGCTCCCGAGTCAAGTGATCCATTGCAGTATTTGATCGCTCTGAATTATATCAAGGCGCTTCCTGAGGTTACCAAAGGCAAAAATGATAAACTGATTCTCATGCCGTACGAAATGAGTGGCTTGATGAGTTCTGTTGCAGGTATCAAAGAATTGTTTAAGCAAAAATAGTTAAAAAAATTATTTTTTAAAAACTAAAGGGCATAAAAGGCTGGAATAGAGGCTTTTGTGCCCTTTCTGTTTGTCTTTTTTTTAAAATTAAGATACTATTCAAATAGTAATGAAGTTTTCATAAGAGAAGAATAATATAAGGATTAACAGAATGAAGAAAATTATAGTTTTTTTATTAATGGGATTATCGGTTCAGAATGTAAATGCTAGTTTTAGAGCTAACGACATTGATTTTAAGAAACCGTTGAGTACAACATTAATCACTGATGAAGAAATAGAACAGTTTTTTCCTGAATGTAAATATGAAGAAAAAAATAATCTAATTGCTATACGAAAAAAATTGCAAGAGGATGCAGATAAAGAATTAATATATAAATTTGATACTGAATTGAGAGGGAATTGTAATATTTGCTGCTCAAATACAGTATCAGATATGTGTCAACATATGGTTCATCTGGGTTATTTTCCTGAGTTGTTGCCATATATGTTAGAATATATTGATTTGAATAGAACGATCGAGTTAGATAGCCCTTTCTGGGTCTGGATATTAGGTAAGGGATATGAAAACGGTCGACATAAAGCGTTGACTATTTTATGTCAATACATAACAAATAATCTTGATAAGATAGATAATCTTGATGAAAAGGTTAATGATTTTAGAGGGTGCGGCCTTCTTCTTCAAAATTATATGTATAATTGCACGAATAAAGAGTTTTTTTTTACGGTAGCATATCTAACAAAAAATGATGATATTATTAATCAGTTGAAAGAAAAAAATAAAGATGATCAGGATGCTTTATTAAAATTAGAAAAACAGAATAAATTGAGTGAAGAAATTTTATTAGAAAGAGTAGTCTTTTATAATTCGTATGATTATGAAAACCGAAATTTTATTGTACCAGTTGTTGGTTTTGTAAGTTTTGCAATACTTGCAGCGCGTATGACGCAATTTGTGCGAGCAGAAAATAAGAAGCAAAATGAAGCTACAAGTAAAAAAACAGTCAAAAAAGTAGATAATCAAAAAATTTATGATACAGATAAATTTTACGATTCAGATGAACAAGAAGCTTTCAGCATGAAAGAAAAATCGTGCGAGATAAACAAGAAGACGAAAAAAGGAACTTTTCGTTTAATGGGAGAGTATCTCACTAGTTTGAAACGCAAGCCATTAGATGCTCTGAATGTATTGGTGTTCTTGGGATCTTTAGGTATGTCGTATGGCGTTTGTAATCGACGTTATCTTGCATATAAACTTAGTAAGTTACAGAAAAGCAATCATCTAAACGTCGCGTAGGTTGGTTTTTAAAGTGCCTTTTGAAAAGAGGTCTATTTAGTTAATTTAAAAACATAAAATATCAAGAAGGCCTGCTGTTAGTAAAATAGAGCAGGCCCTCTTTTTATCAAAATTTCTTGCCAACAAGTTCCTTTTTTTATACTGTTTGTATAATTATTTGTGTATCAAAATTATCAAGGAACTTGTATGGAATTATCAAAAAATATTCATGTTTTAAGTCGTGCAGTGCTGATCGATCAAGATCATCTGTTGCTT
>JAESUJ010000031.1 GCA_016763165.1 Candidatus Babeliales bacterium | reverse complement strand
TGCAAGCAAAAACATTAAAGCTATCATCATTTCACAAGATGCTCCTGTAACATCACATGAAGCTATCATCTGTCGAAACAGTAATAAACCGATATTTTTATTTGATAAAAAAACAGTCGAATATTTAAAAAAATCTGAACCTTCAATAATTGACCCACAACGAGGAATTATAATCACAGAAAAAACAATCGGTAATCAAAGCATATTCGAACAAGGATGGCTCACCCACCCAGCCCCTGAAACAGTTTCAATAATCCCAGAACTTCTTGTTAAACATGATGACAATGAATTTTTTAAGCCGATCTCTATAGAAAACAGACAGAGTTTTAAGGATATTATTAATACAATAAAACAAGAAAATGATGCCCAAATTTGTTTAAAAAAAACATATGAATTACTACAGCAGCTTACAGATAATTTGAATAAAAACAGTGAATCGCATGCTTCTGAATATACTGAGCAGTTTGATGCTCTCAAGAATCTACTGATACAAGCTGTTCAAGGAGAGATTCATCATTTTCAAGAAGATGATGAAAAGAGTAGACTTAAAAAACTTTTTTTTCTATCACGCATTGAAGCACTCATTGATCAAGTTCCAACAAAAAACTGTATACAAAATTTTTCACTTTCATCTCTGCAAAAAAAGAATCCGAAGAAAAAAATATCATACAAAAACTACAGATTGATCCTCACAGCAAACATAAAAAAGTACTGATCCTTGCAGCCTCTGCTGCTCAATCAGCCTTAATTCCAAAACTTGCACAACAGTGGGAGAATTTTATACGGCAACTACAGACACTTTCAGATGATGAAACCAAAGAACAGTTTATATCTATAATCGAAACAATCGAAGAGATTGATATCATGCCTCTCTGGATCAACAGATCAGTACATAAATCACTCAATGAACAGGCTGATTTCAACAAACAAATAGCTTTTTTAATTGATGAATACCAACAATCAGAAAAATTTATTCTATGGCTGAAGGAAGTATCAGACAAGTTTTCATATTTTGCAACAGAGAGCTTCGAATCACCGAATGCTTTTGATAAACAGTGGCCTTTATTTGAACAGATGCTTAATCAGTCATTTTTAAGCAGAAAATTTATCTCCGATTTTGAACAGACAACTTCTTTTGGCCGACTGATAGCAATAGAAAAGCTTAAGACTCTTATTGATACCTTTGATATTGCAATTAAAAGAGTAACGGGAAGCAGACAATACAAGAAAGATGCCCTCCACACAGAACGATTTAAAATAATGGTTCAAACATATTTTAACCTTTTTAAAAATATGGCTACCATTCCTTTTATTCAAGAAGAACTTGAAGAGCTTACTTCGCATGATAAGCGATATGTAGGTATCAGACGATACATTGAAACAGTTGAAAACTTATGGACAATTCTTGAAAAAAAAGAGTTTGGACAATTTAATCCCTCACCCTCTTTCAATGTAGCTGGAGCAACACTTGGAAGCAAAGCGGGCATTCAGACATTTTTAGATTCAAAAAATATACGGGATGCTATAACCGTAGAAGATTTTTTTTCCCTTGTTCATCAAAACTTACTTGTTATCAGCTCAATACTACATAAAAAAGAGCTGACGGAAAAAATGCCTCTTCCTGAACGTCTGATATCTGTTAAAAAAAACTTTGAAGATCTTTCAATCCCTCTTTTAAGTACGACTACCGAACCTCTCTTAGTTGGCATACATTTTTCAAAAGAAAAAGTACAATTTCTATACAATATTGCGCTATGCGACCATAGCAGCATCTATGAATTGGAATATAATATCACCGATAAGCAGATATCTTTACGTGGAAGCTTTGTTGGTGCGACCTATAAACGATGGCAAAATATTGCTGATGCAACAATAATAACGAACCTAGTGACAAACATTGAGCCAACAGGAGAGATACATCTTGATAAAGAAAAAGGGCTCGTCTCATTTGGTTGGGATATCACAAAATCTCACGATGAATTTATTATCCTGAACCTCATCAAGGTATACATCCAGTCAACTTCTATAGACTTTCAGACCAGTACTGTTCTTGATGTATTTGTAGCAACAATCAGCAAAGCACGGGGTTTGAAGAATAAATATCGCGACGTTTGCCATACAATAGCTCTTGATCCCAGAATCAACTGCAGCGAAATATTTCACCACTGTTTAAAACAATTTTTTAATAATTCTCAAGAGACAAAAGATCATGATTTTATTAAAAAAAGCATTGAAGAAAAAGTTATAAAAGATAAGCAGTTGCCAGAGCCCCTATTTTTCATCATTAAAGAGATGATCAAAAAGAAAATAATCAAATCTGAAGACAGGATAGTCGCTTCTCTTGCTTCTTTAAGTCTAATCGAACACCCTTGCCTTCTCTCGATCTATCCATTAATTATGAATTTTTCCAATACTCAATGGATTGAAGATAAAGTCATTCAACTTATACGATGTAAAAAGATTGATATTCATAGAGTCTTTCCTTTTATAAAAAAAATCCTCCTTAATAAGAAAGATCTAGTAAATCAATATTCAAAAGAACTTTTGATCACGAGCCTTTCTTAATATTTTCTCCTTGCAATTTATTTTTCTTTAATTATTATTATTTTCTAATGACAATATTTCTTCTTTTTAACAAGTATTACAAAGGATACATTTTTTATGAATATTATTTTTCTATTTTTGATGGCAATGTCTACAATCATGAGTGTCAAAAGTCATGCTGCAAGCTTAATCACTAAAAAGATGATGGATATCTGTCAATACGAATCAAGTGACGTTATAGATACTCATTCTTTCGTTTACACAGAGAATGTTGGGGAAAAGTATATAGAAATTATTTATCATCTATTTAGTGAAGTAGATCACGCCCTTAAATCAAGTTTACTTGAAAGTCCAAAAAGCCTTGCTCTTTTAGAAGAACTACTGCGTGCAGCAAAGAAAGAATTTGAAAAACCAGATACAAAAACGATACTTTTCTATCCATATTTTGGATTATTTGTATTCAATGAAATACTAAACACTTATCCAGAACTACTAACCTATACAAACCGTCATGGCGAAACGCTGCTACATATAACTGCAAAAACTAACTTACCTAAATTTGCACAAAGTCTTCTTAAACGAGATTCTAATATTAACACTCAAGATAATTATGGCAAAACTCCCCTCCATGCAGCTACAAAAGCAGCCAGCATCGAAACTATAGAAATTCTTCTTGGTAGTAATAAAAAAATTTATGATACTATTGCTACAAATGGCCATACAGCCCTAGACTTCGCTATTATTTATTTTCAATTATTTACGCGGTTACAATCGACAAACGTGTTTCGAACTGAAAGATATCAAAAAATAATGATGCTTCTTAAAGAGAAAGGATATTCTTTTCAAGAAGTACAATGTATTGCAACTATAAAGAAAGAAATTAATTCGCGTATTGAAAAATATAAAGCCTCTTTACAGCAAAACACTCCACTAATCATAAATTAACGCAACTAACAGCAATGCAAAACATGATCAACTGTTCAAATCGAAGATGTTAATTTACTCGTGAAATTGAAACTGAATAGAATCAAGTTTGCAATGATCTATAAAATAGGCCCGGTAAAAAACCGGGCCTATTCACTTGTAAAACTATCAAACTCTAATAAAAAGCTATTCAGACTGCCATTTTTCTAATGTCCACCTTGAGTCTTTAAGAGCAATTACTTTATTTACAATCGTAATTAAATTGCTCCCTCTACCAATATAATTACAGAAATTCTTTCGATTTTTTCCAGTTTCTTCAAAGCAGGCTTCCACTATTTTATCGGTAATTTCATCACCTTTTTTATATTTAATATCCTTAATAAACTGATCTAAATTAGCTTTATCTGCTTCAGACAGCGATGGTAGCATGGATCCTATCATAGATTGTGACATCGAAATCGACATAGATGCTGTTACCGAAGCGCTCATGCTCGCCAAAACTTCATTAAATCCTTTTTGATCCTCTTTAGAAACTAGAACAAATGACGCTTGAACATCTTGTAAAATATGAAATACTTCTTTAGCATCATCACTATCTTCATCATCCCAACTATCATCCTCTTCTTCATCATCTGCACCAGAAACAGCTGATCGACGATCTGTAATCTGCTGCGTCATGCTTAGTACTTTACCCAGTAATGTATCAGAACCTTTAAGATTTTTTGCAAGATATTGTGC
>JAESUJ010000030.1 GCA_016763165.1 Candidatus Babeliales bacterium | reverse complement strand
TTCAACAACTCAATCCATGCTTCATTACGCTGACTTATACAGAAACAATTATCATCAAAGTCAGATAGCTCTTCAAAAACTTCTTTATGTAGATAACTTTCAAACATCTTCACCAAAAAGTTATGACTATCCTTTTGAGCCTTGTACACAGCCTCTAAATGTTTTTTATTATTGATATAGTTATTAGATATTTGAGCAAGCAATGATCGATATGTATTAAGGAAACAGATTAATGTTGACCATTCACTTAAAGTTGTAATATTATGCCATAATGGTAAATGAACCTTATCTCCCCACCAACAAGGACCTAAAAGCATTGCTTGTTGAAACATTAGCTCTTCAAAATAAAATAACTCTTTTAATTGCTTCTCAGATAACAGATCAAACACCACTCTTTCAATACCATACGACATATTTAAATACGAAACCTTTACATCAACTTCAAAGAAAAAATCTTCACATTGATCAACATAAGGCTTCAATTGCTTCTTTTTTTCTTCATAGTCAAGCAAGCCAAAATTACAATGAATAGTTCCTAGTAAATATCCTTTGTGCTCTCCATCCTTACTCACTTGATAAAAAATACGCGTTGTTTTATGTTTATTCTCTTTTACTTGCCCAACTATTTCTACTTGAGCAGTCTCTACTGGTAGCTCAGAAGATAACAAAGATAGAGATGAAACTAATAAACAAAATAACAATCTATACATAAAATACTTCCCTAGCTTTACAACAACTCTTTCAAGATTAAATCATCTCTAAATTAAGCCAATTTTCAATTTAAATCAAACGGTTAACAGAGACAAATGATAAAAAACACCCTTTATCTCTATCTATTAGAAAAAAATCTTACTTTTTACCCCATAAAATAATCGGCTCTAAAACAAAGCCTTCCTGCTTAAGTAAAGAAATCATGCCCTTTTTTCCGGGCAAGTGACCTGCGCCAAAAATAATAAAAAATGGATTATCTAGTTTATGTTCATTTAATTTCTTAATCCATGCTTCATTTCTTTCTTCTATAAATAGAGCAAATTCATCTTTTACTTCACTACCTCTATGTTCCATAAAAGATCTAGATTTTTCTGACAATTTTAAAGATGACGAAAAATTTTGAATCTTTTCATCATCAGCCAGAATACCTTTTTTATAATTTTTTATTACAAAATCTAGTACTTTTTTCTGTACCTTTAAACAGTCTTCTATCTGCTTGATATCATCGGAGTAAGTTTGTGATCTTTCAGTAAAAGCTCTTCCTTTTTTTTCTACAAGTTTCCAATTAGTATCAAGAGAATAAAGCTTACAATCCTGTCGACCTTGTAATAAATAAGCAATTATAGACTCTATGCCATACACAGATTTATCAAACTCACAGTAGGCTCCCGCTGCAGCTGATTCGAAGAAGAAATCACATGATTCATCTACATATTTTTTTAACAATTTCTTTGATTTTTTACAAAATGTTTTACCTAAGCCCTCATGAACCGAACCCAAAAGGTATCCCTTAACTCCTTTTTTTGTAGTTATCTTATAAAAAACAGATATCTCTTTATAATTTTCTGCTGCAGCAACAAGATCAGAACCTTGCAAGAAAATAAATCCCAAAACAAGTAACCAGACGCTTCTTATTATTCTTTTTTTCATTTCATCCCCAGGATAATATATTACTTTTTACCCCATAAAACAATCGGCTCCAAAACAAAGCCTTCCTGCTTAAGCAATGAAACCATCCCCTTATCACCGGGTAAATGAGCAGCACCACAAATAATAAAAAATGGCTTAGAAAATGAGTAGACACCCAATCTTTTCATCCATAATTCATTTCGACCACCTAAAGAGATGTCGTAAGGCTTTTCATTTGAAAGCTGTTCTATTGATTGAAACAGAGACAAATTCAAACCTTTTAAACATGATAAAGCGTAATTAAGGTTTTCAAGATGAATTGCCACTCCGTTTTTATAATTTTGTATGATAATACTCAAGCCCTGTTTTTGTATCAAATCAAAACAGTCTCTCTGGTTTTTACTAAAACGTAATAATAAATTTCTATGGAATGCCTTCATTTTATTACAAATCAAAAGAGTATCAAGAGAGAAAATATTATGATCTTTCCTTTCAAGCAATAACTGCGAAACTAAGGTTTCTACTCCGCCTTCAGGATGAGAAGGGCTACTTATCAAAGAGCGTCCTACTTCAGGAAAAAAATCCGTACACTTTTCGACGTACGGCTTTAATACTCTTTTCATACGATCATAAAAAGGTTTATCAAATCCTTTATGTACCGACCCCAAGAGGTATCCCGTAACGCCCTCTTTTGTAGTTATTTTATAAAAAACAGAACTATCTTTTGAACCAGGCGAAAAACCCTCTGCTGCTCCCTCAAGATACATCTCTTGCAAGCATACAAATCCTAAAGCAAGTAACCAGACGCTTCTTATCATTATTTTTTTCATTTCAACCCCAGACATTTATTAACTTAACTACAACATTTAACTACAAATATATCATTACAAATGAAAAATACAACAAGTGATGAAAAGATGAACAAACAGGCCAGTTTGCTACAAAAACTAGCCTGTTTTATAATAAAAACTCAATAAAAAACAGAGCTTGCTTTATTAAGAAAAAATACTGACTCAGTAAGAACTATAATTTAAAAAAAGAAGATTGTTGAAGTCAAAGCGAGTAGTTAAGTACAATTAGAAATAATAAAACTAAATAAAATTTTAGGGGAAACTCATGTTTTTTATAAAAATAATGCTTTTTTTAGCAACCTTCCAAATTCTTGATTTACAAGCAGCTGAAAATGGATGGGGCATCTCATCCTGGTGGGGGGCAACAGCAACAACCGAACAAAAGGAAGAAGTATCTTCAGGAGAAGAGAATATAGAATCTAGCAAGAAGAATACTGAAGAAACATCATCTCTTCAAGTAGAGGACTTTGAAGAACTTGATATAATCAGTGAAGGCGAAAAAAATTGGCAACAATATTTCATAGAAAGCTCAGACCACAATCCTTTAATGCCACCAGCAATTCGTCAAAAGCTTATCACCAAAGGATACAACATAATTCAAAAACTCGTAGCAGACAAACCAATTGATCACTCAGCTGAGGTGTTTACTAACGCTGGACGCAATTTTGTAGAGGCGAGTTGGAGTCAAGATATTCCTACCGTGCAAAGTTTAAGAAAAGGAATGGGGAAAAGTTTTTCTTGGGCTCATTCCTTTATTACAAATCCAATTAATGAACTTGAGGATACTGAAGCTCTTCTGAAACAAAGAACAACAGATCGTCGTGCTTTTTTAGAATCTATTATTTCTGTTGTATGGGCACTTGCTGATCATGCTGCACGACTCAAATATTGCAAATCAGATCTTATATTCACACTTAAAGATCCTGAAAAGGTCCTCTGGAATCTGATCTCATCATATGCAGAAAAATGTAACGACAATGCTACAGGCTTTGAAAATATTTTTGCTTACCCATATTCAAAACCTTTAGATAATTCGCATGCACAACAAATTATAGAATCTTGGGCCATTGATGCTCGATTTAAAAGCACTTCATGGGCCTTACCTCTATTGCCATACAATAATAACATGATCGTATTCACTCGTATGCTCCCAGATAAGTTTAATATTTCACCAGCAAAAACAATTGTTGCAACTGCATATAAAGCCGAAGGTATTGCTTCATGGATATATAAACCAAGCAACATTGATATATTTTCACACCAAAAATCCCGTAATATTCATGGAAAAACAGTTGTAGATTACGTACATAATTTTTTACAGGCAGAAGGAGTGAAAGAAGACTCAATAGTTTTACAAGAATATTACTCACCTCAGATGTCAAAATCTATCCTGTCTATGCTGCAACGCATTGCCCAAGACTAACAAAAAATTCATTTTGGTCAGCTTGCTCATGTTGCAGGATACATGCTCAAAACAGACCTGTACTCAGAACCAGCAAAATACAATGCTAAAGAATTTCTCCTCTTTTTGCATAAAAGTTGTGGCGATAATATCATCATCAATCAAGAGAAAGTCTCTATCGACCCACTAGTTTCACTCCGCATCTCAACAGAAGTGGTTGCTGATCTTGCAAAGCTCCCTATGAAAACAGTCTTTTCCATACAATCACTTCCAGCTATCGAAAATCAACAGAAAAAAATTGAAGTAGGACCTGAAAAAGATATTAATGAACCTGAAGTTACAGATATAGCCATCGCAAAACTATTCTATGTAATCGAAGAACAGAATATTGAAGAAGTAGCAAGCATGATTGAAGAACAGCCTGGACTTGTTAATAAAAAAAATATGATCGATAAAACAAGTGAAAGCTATGGAAGGCTTCCTCTTCATCACGCTCTTTTTAAACCAAAACTAGCACTCGTTAATTTTTTAATCGAGAACGGATCTCGCATTGATGCACAGGATAGAAACGGGCGAACAGCACTATTTATCGCTTATCAATTCTTTAAAGAAGAAGCTGTAAAAAGAATTATTCAAGAAAAACCTTCTATCAATATTTTAGATAATAGAGGCATCTCTGTTTTGCATCTCGCTCTTGATTATGTAGATCCTGTCATGCTTGCATTATTTCTAGAACATGGTGGAAATCTATCAGCACAAACAGAACAAACTCTTAAAAGAGTTAGAACACTCATTCAAGAATCCCGCATACAACCCTCAGACAAAGCATTGCCCCGAGATAAAAAAATGTATGTATCACGTATTAAAATACTCACCAACGAAAAGATAAAGTCATTTATAGACGAACATACAAAGAAATTTAGTGAAAAAGAAAAAGATTTTTTAGACAATTTATATCAATAAAATTAGAAATAAACATTAAAAAAGAGGGAACCTATCGGCTCCCTCTTTACAACTTAATTGAATAATTTCTTTATGTTAAACGAACTATCTTTTTCTCAAGATCTCCCTCTTGTTCTTGAATCAAAGCTTCAGCTTGCGCAAATAATGCTTTTTCTGTTTCACTTTTTTCATCAGCTCCTTTAAACAGAATAAACCATCCTTTTTTAGCCTGTATTTTTGTTTCATTGTACTCTTGGGAAAACAGTTTATCAATTTCTGTTAGACGCTTTAAACCATTTCTTGTCTGAACAAAAGGATCTACACCACGAAATTTAAACTGAATATTTTGACAAGGGATTCCATGATCATTATGTAATGCTCCAAATTGCTCCTCTGAAATCAATGAAAACTGATCTTGATAATGTTGCACGCGATGCATCATATATTTAATCATTGGATCATCAGCCCGAGTTAATATTTCCCACATTTGATCATCTTGTATATCGTAGTGAATGTCATCAACAGTTATCAGACCAATACTCATTGCTCGCCTCATTGCTTGAGCGGTCCAATCATATGTTAATAAGTTCCATGCAGCGCCCCACAAATTTATTGTTTCATACAATGAGATACGTGCTAATCGAGCAGCATCTTCTGCATTGTCAAAAAACCAAATGTCATCTTCAAAATGCAAATGTTTGTACCCTTTTTTCACATGTTCAGCACTGATCAAGCCATCAATATATCCTGTATGATAATTATATTGAATACGATCTGCACATAAATCTGGCAATCCTTTTTCTAACATAGAAAATCCTTCAGACTTGTGCAAAATATCTTCAATTTCATACCCATGCTTTGCAAGAACTTCACTGATGCCATGTTCTCTTAAAAACGATTCATGAATATTATCTTGATATGAATTTTTTGTATCTTTATTTTTGAAAACTATATCGCCAACATGTGAAAAAACTGTATGTGATGCATCATGTCCTAAAGCTGCCATCTGCTCTTCTAAAGTACCACCGTATCGACGGATTAGTAGAAATACATCAACGCTATGTTCATATCGATTAAATGGTGGGGTGTCTGGCTTTGCATAATGACAAATACCACCCTGATTAATCCCTTTTAAACGCTCCATCATTGGTGTTTTTAACAGATCAAGTAATACAGGCTCTGTAATAATCGTTTCGCCATGAAGCGATGCAACACGAATCGACTCATGTTTTTCAGTAACTAATTCCGTAACCTGCTTATCAAGAATAGGCTCTTGAGGCTTTTGTAAAAAACAGTAGAACCCAGAAAACAACAGACCAACAGTGAGCAGACCAGCTAACAACAATTTTCTTATATTTGATAATAGAATTTTTTTCATTTGAACCCTCAGTAAATAATATAATATGTAGAATATAAAAAAAGCATAACTGATAAAAGATATAAAGTAAAAAATATATATTTAAAACAAGACTACTCTACACACTAATTGTATCCATATGAAGTCTTCTAGAAAAGATAAACTTACTTTATTTTCTTTCTTGAATTCGTTTCTCCAATGCTGTTACTGCTTTGTTTTTTTCAATTAAAAGGCAATCTCTTTCTCTAACTAATTGCCTTTTAATCATAGAAAAAACTAAACTATTACAAATTGAAAGTCAGAAATTAAAAAAGAAAAGGATACAAATGAGAAAAAAAATTTTTATTATCATTTCTCTATTTTCCATACCTATTCATCTCTCTTCCTCAGAGAGCGCTCCCAAAGCGCCTACTAGAAGTAGTCTTCCTCAAGTCCATATTAAAAAAGATAAAAAACCAGCAAAAAAAATCGACAATCAACACATCAAGGAACTGCTCGAAAAATATGGCAAAACTCATGGTAATAAAACAGCAAATCTAAAAGTATTAAAAAAAGTATGTAGATCGTTTCATAAAACCAAAGTCCCTCCTTTCTTTGGCATCAAACATGATGATATTGTAGATTTTTTAAAGATAGAGAACGAGTCGGAAGCAATAATCAATGTATGGCATGAGTTTCAAGGCATTATTACTAAAAATCCAGGACTTTCCGAAGCAGCAAAAGAGTCGCTGAAACAAATACGTAAAATCATTAAAAACATAGATTTCGCTGATATGTATGAAACTCTTGAAAAAAAAGAACTGATACCTGAAAAGCGACAAAAAAAATATCAACGATTCATCGAAAAATCAGATAAAAAAAAATATTTACTCATGGTTCGATCAACAGGACGCGAGGATAGTCTTGAACTTTCAAATTCAGGAGGGAATGCAAGCATAAGCTCAGTTAAACCTGATAAAAAAAGTATTTCAAAAGCTATTGGAGAAGTTTTAGCATCCTATTTTTCTGAAAAATCAATCCTACAACGAATTATTGGAAAAGACCAGTCACTCCAGGATGGCGACCCTTTTATGGCCGTTCTTTTACAACGGATGGTCGGTGAAGGATCTGGTAAAAATGCTAATGAGATTCCAAAATCGGGCGTTATTTACTCAACTGAAGGGGAAGGAAATACTCCAGGTGTGACAATTATTCAAGCAACCTGGGGACATAACGAAGCGGTTGTTAACGGACTTGCTCCTGTTGACAGTTATTACATAAACAATAATTTTTCAATTTTCCCTGTCATTCGAAGAAAACAGAGACGACTCAAAACTATCCATCATGCCCTTGAGAGCATATCGAATGATGAAGCACTCATTAAACAGACAACATTAACAAAGCAACAAGTTCTGAAATCGAAACGGATTGCAAATCATCTTGAAGAAGTATATGAATATCCTGTCGATATCGAATTTGTTTTTCATAACGACCGACTCTACCTCGTGCAAGCACGTCCTATAGAAGAAAAAAAACTAAATCCGTCCTTTATTAGCCCAGAGTTTTTTAATGACAATGTTACCTTAACTAATTTACTTCCAGCAACAATGATCGGTGTTGGTAACGCTCGAACAGATTTCATACAGAAAAGCAGTGAAGTTATTATTGCCAACAATATTCGCCAAGCGCTACAACAGTATCTCGACCTCATGGCATCAGATCCCGAAGCAAAAAATGGTATTAAAGCAGTAATCATCAACGAAATGGCCCCTTCAACCTCTCACGAAGCAAACCAGTTTCGTGGACAACTCAAACCTGTTTTTTATCTTGAATCACTTGATGCAATTGAAGATGCCTTACAAAACAACGTTCCATTCTATGCCGACCCACAAAGAAGTGCTATTCTAATAATTGATAATGATGCCCCCAATGCTATCAAAAAAGGTTGGTTTTCTCATCCAATTCCGCCTATCACATCTGTTATTCCAGAACTTATTGGCAAAATAAATCTTCCATCTTTTAATAGAATAAAAAAAGAAGAGTTTAGACCTTTGGCATTTTTTATCCAAAAAATCAAAGAGGCAAAACCAGAAGAAGCGATTGAAGCAACAGAAAGCCTACAGAAACAACTGCTACAAGCGATTCATGGTGAAGTCAGCAAGGCTAAAAAAAAGAAGGTAAATTAATAGATACCAATGAAGAACTGATCCAAAAATTACTCTTGCTTGCTGCCCAAATACATCGAGCAACCGAAGAGCAGATCTTAATTCTCAACAAGGAAGATCACTCTGAAATTGAACGACTCTATCCGCTCTCGTTTATAATCGCTCTTATCAAACAAATTCCTCATGCAAACATTATTAACAACTTTTCATTTGGTTCACTTGTTAAAACTGAAAAAATAGAACAAATATCCGTTAAAAACCTTGTACTTCAAAACAACAAGCTCCGTGACTACATCGTCCAATACGACAAAGCAAGTAACTATCTCATGACAAAGGATATGAAGGATAAATGGAAAGAATTCATCACTAACCTCAATGAAGAAGAAAATAAACAGATTTCACAGCTTTTACATACCCTTGGTAATATTGAAATGATACCGCTCTGGATAAATACATCATTTACTAAAATAGCCAATGATGAAGAAACAAAAAAGAGTAATCTAGCACAGATACTCCTTAGAGAATTTAATCATACCAAAGAATTCCTCAATAATCTTAATCATATAAAACAAAAACTTAAAAGCATTAATATTGAAGCTTTTAGTGACCCTGCATTATTTGATAAACATTTTTCAAAATTTAATGACTTGTATGCTCAAAGCGTCACTTCTCTACAATTTATTGAAAACTTAGAAAATAGCACCTCACTTGGACGACTTGCTGCAATCACGGTGATGATGAAATCAATTGAAATTCTTGATAACTCAATAAAATCCCTTACGGGAAGTAGTGAATATAAAAAAGACAAGCTACATACAAAACGCTTTGAAAGTATGATTGGACTTTACATCTACATGTTTCATCGATGGATTAAGATTAAATATATTATAGATAGACTTAATAAAATAGATAATCGATTCACAGGTATTCAGAAATATGAAAATAAAGTAAATAATCTCTTTGATAAAATTAATTACTCTCAAGACCAGTTCAAACCAAGCTTTAATATTGCAGGAACATCTGTAGGAAGTAAAACTAATTGGAATCGCAACTTTAAAGGGAATCCTACACTTGAAAGTCTTTTTTCACTTACTCATCAAAATTTACTTATTATTATTTCAATGCTTTCTGAAAAAGAATTAACCTATAACAGAATTGATTATGGAGCTGATTTACAAAGTTTTAAAAATAATATAGAAGAAACAATGTCACAATCTAAAAAAATTGGTACTATTTTTGATAAAACAATTGTACGTTTTTTATATAATACTCCTATCAGAAATCATAGTAATACCTTTACCATTATCTATCACTTCGTATCAGATAAAATATTTTTTGAAGCAAAATTTATAGGAGAAGCCCGCACCAGATGGAAAACTATGGCAGAAGCTATTATTACCTTGAGTTCATACTTGAATATTCCATTATCAAAAAACATTGACCTTGATAATGAACAAGGAACACTTTCATTTGGTATGGAAGTTAATGAAACATCAAAAAATATAATTCCAAAACTTCTTACGTATCTTTCTGAATGGTCTACCTTTCAAAACCCTATACCAAATATTTATTCATATTTGCACGATAAGATAAAAATAATTAAAACAAAAAACAAAAACTTTGAGATTTTTATTAAAAAAATAACAGAATCAATTAAACAAAACAGACTAATTTTTAAATATCCTTTAATTTTTCCAACAGAACAAAATGGCATATGGGAAATTATAACCGATGAACAAAAAATCATATTTAAAGTACCACTTCTTCAACATCTTATAGGCTACTATCAAAACCCCATAGAAGATAGTTTTCAAGAAACAGAACATATAAAAAAAATTATAGATGCTTTAAAAACAATCCCAAAAGACAAACCTGAATCCGAATTAGAATCAGAATTAGAATTTTTTTGCAAACAATTTTTACAAACTATTGAAACCTTCAATTTTAAAAAACAAATACACCTTACTTATTATGGTGATCCATTATTTCCTTATATTTTAAATCATATAAACGAACCAATAAAGTTCATAGAAAAACTTCTTCAACACCCAGAATCCAATGTACTATCAATAGGACTTATGATTAGTAAACATATACTTGATGCAAGCCCTAAAATAATAACTCGGGTAGACATAAAGCTTTTATTGGAAATGATTCAAAATCTAGATAAAGAAGCAATCAAAAATAATATACAAACTATTGAAGAAATAAAAAACTTATTAAGAAATACTTAAGAAATTAAATAGCATACAAAAGAAGAAGCCCATAATTATCAAGGCTTCTTCTTTTCTCTAAGAAACTATCTAAACGCGTCCTACGCGTACAGTCATCATTTTCGATGGATCAGCATATTTTTTAGCAATCGCATTCAATTCTTCAACAGAGATATTCTGAAGACGCTCAAGTACCTTGTCGTAATAATCAAACGGTAAACCTAATGCCTTTTTATTTGAAAGCATCGCTGCAATATCGCTTACATGAGTTGTTGCATCAATCAAACCTTTTAAATATATTTGACGAGCTTCATTCAGTTCTTTCTGAGTGATACCTTCTTTTTGCAATGTTTCCATCACTCCTTTTATCTTTTCTTCAGCTTTATCAAGATTTTCTGGATTAACAATTGCAAAGGCAAAATCATACCCTTTTTCATTGTCAGATCCTGCGGCGAATGCCCCACTAGCATTATAGAAAAGACCTGTTTTTTCTCGCAATTCATAAATACGAGAACCAAGCGAATGGAAACAGATAAGATTAAGTATTTTAACCGGAATATAATCTTCATGAAAAAGATTTAATGGCGATGGTTGTCCCAATAATAAAACAGCTTGATCACGCATCATGTTAATATTTACTCTCTCACCTGGAACAAATTGACGTTGATCCAACTGCTCCTCATCAGCTAACTGCTCGAAACTTCCTACGGTTCCCTCACTGTTTAAATCAGCACAGACTCGTTGGATGATCTCTTTGAAGCTTTGCTTACCTGCCGACCCTGCAACAGCCAAGATCATTTGATCTGACCTAATATATTTTTTATGCAGTCGCTTCATATCTTCAACAGTCAACTTTTTAATCATTTCAATTGCATCATCAAAAGTCCACTCATACCGATGCCCTTTGTACAAAGAATTTTTTAATGCCTTACGACCAACACTGATATTCGAATCTTGAGTTCGAATACATGACTCAACCATCTGTGCCTTTACTTTTTCTA
>JAESUJ010000029.1 GCA_016763165.1 Candidatus Babeliales bacterium | reverse complement strand
GCAATTTGTAACTTCACAGCGAGCCCCTTATAGTTTTTGGAAAAAAATCTTTTGATGCTGCAAGCAAAGATGTCGATCATTAAAACCATCTCTATTCTATTGAATAGATTCAGTTTCGGCAAGATTTTTGTCGTCAAACAATATTTTTTCTCTCCGCAGAAGATGTTTCTTCTTGAAGCAAATCTTATTGATTAGAAATAATGCTCTGTTTAACAATGTTTGGGGTCTTAATTGTTGTGCGGTCAATCGGTTCAAAAAATGGTAAAATAGAAGCAGCATTAATTATTGCTTTTGCCTGGTTAATGTTGCCCATCACATAGATTGGAGGCAGAACATAATGTTGATGTTGTGAAGGGTCGATGAAGAAATCTCCGGTGGGAATGACAATGTTTTTAGGTGATGTCAAAAGAACAATGCTGATCTTTTTCATCTGATTGTTTGCAGGTAGGTCGACCTTTTGTACATTCCAAAACATTGTTCCGTTTCCAAGTTTTTTTCTTTCGAGCATGAAATATTCGGCTTTTATTGTTTTAATCGGCTCTTGATTCTCTGAAGTTTCTTTTGAAGTTGGAAATGATAAAGCGCTGATGGTTTTATCATTTAAGGTCTGTACGTCCATTTTTGAAGTGACAGCAACAAAAACACGATGTGATTTGTGTCGAAGGGGGAACTGAATCATCCCATGCTCATCAGAATAGTCGCTGTATCCAGCATACAAAGCGGGGAAACCACTCAATGTTGGGTAGTAGCCTCGTTTAATATTTCTTTTAAAAAGCTTATGTGCTAGTTTGTGTGTCGCGAGGTTTTCTATTTTATTGGCTGCTTTTTTATCCGAAAAGCTTTTATCAATCGCACGAAGCAGTCGAGTAGGAGCATGTTCAAGTTGTAAAATGAGGCTGGTTTCGGCAAAGCATGAGGTGAAGGTCATCAGAATCGACATGACAGGAATTAAAAAATATGTCATAATAATCAAAGCTCCTTGCTAAAAATCGTATTATTATTTTTAATTGTATAAAAAAACTACCCCTTCAAGGCAACAAGTTCATTTTTGGGGCAGTAAAATAAGGAATATCAATGGCAAACATAAAAGAAAAACCAGCAGAACGCGTCTGGGCTCAATTTCAGAAAGAGATTGCTATGAGCGAAGATCAGCTTCATCAATTTCAGCGGTATGCAGAGGTTTTACTTGCAGAAAATGAAAAATATAACTTGACCGCGATCAATAATCTTGCGGGCGTTGTTCAGCAGCACTTTGTTGATTCTTTAGCTTTGGGTAACTCGATGGATCTTTCTTCTATTTCGATGATTGCTGATGTTGGATCTGGGGCTGGATTTCCAGCAATTCCATTGAAAATCATGTATCCACACCTAAAAATTATTCTTATTGAAGTTACCTATAAAAAACAACTATTCTTAAAGGAGTTAGTTGATATGCTCAATCTTGACAATGTTGACGTTGTTGATCTTGATTGGCGTACATTTATCAGAACAACAGAAGCGCCGATTGATCTGTTTGTAACACGAGCAGCATTGGGCGAAGTTGAATTGACTCGAGCGTTTAGATCAACATCTGCGTATCGCAATGCAACAATTGTTTATTGGGTAAGCAGCATATGGGAATGTGCAGAAAAAGTAAAAAAGTACTTTGTAAAATCATTTGATTATAAAGTGAAACATAAAAATAGAAAGTTAGCTTTTTTTAAAAATAAGTAAGTTTTTATAAAAGGGAGAGAGAGAGATGAGAAGGATATTGGCTGTATTGATTCTGAGTCTGCTTGGCACTGCTTCATTGGATGCTGCGCTATCAAGTTCTGGATCAAAAGGATCCTTGAAAGGCATTAACCTTCCGCAGGTTGTTTTAAAGGTTGCTATGATTTCGTCTAAACAGGAACAAGTAAGATTGTATCATAGCATCAATAATGCAGATCGGAAAGATGGTATGAAGCGGACGATGCAATACTTGTTTGCTTCTTTAGGTGAAGAAACTGCTGATTGGTCTGATTTACTTGATCAAGATACATTGGATGATACCGATTGGTTTGCTATGGCAGCGAAGTGTGTTCTTTTGGGTTCTATGAAGAAATTATTAAAGTATAAAAAAGATGGAGATGAAGATCGATATGTTGTATTGGCAGAAGAAATTGAAGTGACGAAAAATTGTTTATTAGATTGTCTGCAATCTATTGCTGGTAATTCAACATCAACCTCTCCTCGTGGTTCAAAAGATGGAGTTGTGCATCATAAAAAAAAGAGCATTGATATTTTAGTAAGACTGCCTTGTATGGTTCGAGATCAGTTGGATCAGGTTCTTATTGAATGTTTGTCTGGTTGTTAAACAATAGAGAGCAAAGTTGATATTTTTGTATCACTTTTTATAAGTCCATCACGTAAGTCGATAATACGATCTGCTTGCTCTGCAATTTCGGGCTCATGCGTAACGATGATGATAGTTGTCTGTTTTTCTTTGTTTAATTTTTTGAAAATTTTCATAATCGCTTCACCAGTTTCAGAATCGAGATTTCCTGTAGGCTCATCGGCAAGAAGTAACGTTGGATCGTTGATTAAAGAACGTGCTATAGCAACGCGTTGCTGTTGCCCACCAGATAGTTGAAATGGAAAGTGGTCGATGCGACTACCAAGTTGTACGCTCTCAAGAGCTTGTATAGCTTTTTTTTGAGCTTCAACTTCAGGTTTTTCTGCGTATAATTGTGGTAGAGCGACGTTATCGATCGCATTTAAATCAGGAAGGAGATGGAATTTTTGAAAAATAAATCCAATTTTTTGATTACGAATAGCAGCAAGTTCGTCTCGATTCATAGTTGCAACATTTTCACCATCAATAAAATAATCACCTGATGTGGGAACGTCAAGACAGCCAAGTAGATGCATAAGCGTTGATTTTCCCGATCCAGATGTTCCGGTGATTGCTATGAATTCACCCGTTTTAACTTCAAAAGAGACTCCCTTGAGTGCTTCAATTCTGTTTCCACCGATGATGTAGGTTATTTTTAAATTATCAGCATGTAATCGGATGCTTTCATTGGTCAGTAGATTATTCATCTATCTTCCCTCAGGCTCGTGGTTTTCTAGTTTTATTTCTGGCAAAAGTTCTTTTTTAATTTTGTCGACAGTAGATTGTATTTCAGGAACGTATCTTTGAATTCGTTTGAATATTTGATGAGCAAGTTCTTCATTGTAGGTATAGGGTATAAGCTTTTTATCTTCGAATATCTGTATCCACATTTTTTCATCATTAATGATGCGAGAGGCGTATGCTTGTTTCAAAACATCTTTAGGATAATCTATATAAACTTCCTTTGTACGAAAATATTCTTGCAAAAATTTCCAAAAAAGTTCGGTAGTAAATCTAAATCGCTGAATTGTTGCATCAATGATAACTTGGTCTTTGTCTACCACTTCTAGGTAAACTTTTTTGAGAGACCCAAGTACTTTTTGTAGTTTTTTGAATGCAGTCAGTACTTTTTTCATATAAAAACTTTCTATTTTTGAGTTTTTAGTTGAGGTTGTTTTATTAATTTTAATTGAACTCGGTAAAGTATACGAAGAGAGGTTGACTGTTGTCAAATGAATGTCTGAACATCGCCTTTAACGGAGAGGTTTTTGAAGTTTTTATACAATTTCTCTATTTTGCATAAATCATAAAAAATAGCTATACTATTGGCGATTGAAAAGTTATTAAAAATATAGTGCAAACAGAGGAATTAATGATGGAAAATCAAGAACGAAGCATGGGCTGCGGGCAGGTACCCAAGGAGTTTGTTGGTAAGAAAATTCAACTTGCAGGCTGGGTCCATCGTCGACGTGATCATGGTGGAGTGATTTTTATTGATTTGCGTGATCGAACAGGAATTGTACAATTGATTTGCAATCCAGATTTTACAGCTGCGATCTGCATGGAGCAAGCACACAGCATTCGATCTGAATTTGTTATTTTTGTGCATGGCTCTGTTGTTAAGCGTGGTGATGAAGCGATTAATAAAAAAATTCCAACCGGTTCAATAGAAGTCTATGTTGAAAAGTTGGAAATTTTAGCTACTTGTAAAGCATTGCCATTCCAGCTTGATGAAGCAGATAAAGTTGATGAAGAACTTCGCTTGAAGCATCGATATCTTGATTTGCGTCGTCCTGAGATGCATCAAAAAATTAAAATGCGTCATGATGTTTTATTTGAGATGAGACAGTTTTTCAATGCAGAAAATTTTTATGAAATTGAAACACCAATTCTTTCAAAAAGTACTCCAGAGGGCGCACGAGACTTTTTAGTTCCAAGTCGTTTAGCACCGGAACATTTTTATGCACTGCCACAGTCACCTCAGGTTTACAAGCAGTTGTTGATGGCATCAGGAATGGACAGATATTTCCAGATAGCTCGTTGTTTTCGTGATGAGGACTTGAGGGCGAATCGTCAACCAGAATTCACACAGCTTGATATTGAGATGTCTTTTGTTTCCGAAGATCATGTTCAAAAAATGAGTGAGCAATTGATGCGTCGCTTATGGAAGAAGTTTTTATCTGTTGATCTGCCAGAAACATTTGAGAAACATCGGTATGATGATGTTTTCAAAAAATATGGTTCTGATAAGCCAGACATGCGGTTTGATATGCCAATTCATGAAGCGACTTCATTATTTGCTGACACAACTTTAATGTTTTTAAAAAAAACAATCGACAAGGGTGGTAAAATTGGCGCGCTGTTAGTTAAAAATCGATCTTTTGCACGGTCTGAGCTTGATGGATGGGTTAACTTTGTGACTAAAAGCTTGGGTGCTCAAGGTCTTTTATATATTCGATTTCATGAAGATGGAACTCCTGATTCACCAGTTTCTAAATTTCTACCAGCCGATTTCTTCTCGCAGGCACAGAAAATATATAAAGATTTAACCGTTAAAGATACTCTCTTTTTAGTTGCAGGTGAATATCAATCAGCATGGAGTATACTTGGAAAAATCCGTCTTGAAATGGGTAAAAAGTTTGAATTAATTGATACATCAGCATGGAATATATTCTGGATTACTCATTTTCCTATGTTTGAATGGGACGAAGAGAATAAGCGTTGGCAAGCAATGCATCATCCATTTACGGCGCCGGAAAAAGAATGGAAAGAAAAAGAACCAGGGAAAGTGTATGCACGTGCGTATGATTTAGTCTGCAATGGTGAAGAGCTTGGTGGTGGTTCAATTCGTATTTTTGATGCAGAAACTCAATCAGATGTTTTTGAAGTTTTGGGCATGGATAAAGCGATGGTTCAAGATAAATTTGGATTTTTACTAGAAGCTCAACAGTTTGGTTTTCCGCCGCATGGTGGTGTTGCATTCGGTGTTGATCGTCTGATTATGTTATTTGCTAATACCGATTCTATCCGTGAAGTTATCGCATTTCCAAAAAATCAGCGTGGTATTTGCCCATTGATGGATACGCCTTCATCAGTTGATGAAGCTCAGTTGAAAGATTTGCACATTAAAATTGTTTCAAAAGATAAAAAATAAAAG
>JAESUJ010000028.1 GCA_016763165.1 Candidatus Babeliales bacterium | reverse complement strand
TAATTTCTAGATATCGTTCTCTGTTTTTTTGTATGTTTCGCTGTAAAGAAAAAAAAGGGATATGCATAGTTTCCTTTCTCTGTCTGTGGTTGTATCCATTATTTTTATACATAAAAAAAGTGTATTGAGAAAAGTTACTATTGAATAGAAAAAGTTTTTTTAATACGAGCAAAGAAGATTTATTTTTTCTTGCGTGGAATTTGGGCAATGTGTTAAGAAGTAGACATGAAATTTAAGGTGGAAGTTTTACAATGTTAGTTTTTTATAAATGTATAAAGGTCTGAAAATTAAAATAGATTATATGGCATCGAGTTTATGATGTCTCAACCTAAGAAAGGAGCGCGTAGATTTTCACAACAGTAAAGAGTAGGAATTTTTATTTACAATATATCTCTAAAAAGGGAGACATAAATGGAAAGTAAAGTTTTACATTCTATGAGGTTTCTTGGGGGACTGATCATAACATCTATGTTCAGTTTGGGCCTTCATGGTGCCCCTTCATTATCTATTCAGAATGGAGCAATTGGCTCAGGATCTTCAGGTGGAATATCATCTTTTATTGCAGGAATTGCAGGAGCACCTGGAACTGGTGATACAATTCTAGATTTGAATTTCAACAACGCGGTTGAAGTTGATGGAGTTTTAGTCGTCGGTGCTTATGATGGCGCTGAGTTGAACTTTCGATTGGGTGGCAGTTTGACTGGTGGAACGAATGCAACAGTTGTTCGTTCTGGATTATCTGCTGAAACTGCAAATACTGGTACAAAAACAAGCTTAATTGTTTATGCTGAAGCGGGTGGTCGTGTATTTCTTGATGTTTTTTCAGATACATACTTTTCATCAGGATTACATAGTACAGTTCAAACCAGTCTAAATAATGCTAAAACATCTTATGTAGCTGGTAGCTCTTTAGAAAATACAATTACATTCTCTGGTGCCGGAGAAGTTTATGTATCTATTTGGGGTGGTTCCAAACTTTCATTTGATAGTCTCTTCAGAGTTGATGCTGGTTCAATTAATGCTGACAGCATGACATTTGAATTAAATGATGGAACTGTTGATGGAACATTGGGAACTCGAGCATTTATTTTGATGGATCAAACAGGTGGTGAATCTTCATTTCCTAAGGTAACTATCTCTCGTGATGCATTTGATTCTGCAGGTAGCGAGGATGATTCCATTTTATGTATCGGTTGTGATTCAACAATGACATTCCTTTCAAAAGATGCAACGGGTGATATCGATGATTCATATGCTAACCTTACATTTGATGTATCCAATTATGGATTTGGACGTCTTGATCTTGAAATTCGTGGTGGAAATACCAATTGTTTCCATGATGGTGCGTTCTTGATGTATGGTTGTTGGCTTGATGCAGCTGATTATGAAGATCCAACATCATTTGCAAATGATGCAATGTTAAGACGTTTTGCTGGTATCAATGCAATTGTTAGTCTAACTGATGCAGCAGCACGTTTAGAATCAGATTACACAGAATACTTAAATGTTAATAATATCAAAGAATATCCATTTTATGACGCTGGTGGTTTAGATGATCTTTCTCGTCGAAGCTTACGTGTTGTAAATAATTGTCGTTCATTGAATCCATTTTCAGCAAATGTTTTTGCGGATTTTGATTTCAGACAGGCTGCACCTGGAACATTTGATGATCGTGGATCACAAGTAGGTTGTGTACTTGGTGGTAATGGTACATTGTTTGTTGGACATAATACTTTTTTTGATTATGTTTCAACAACGTCACCAATTGCGTATGATGCAGATGCTATGGGATTGACAAACTTGTCAGGTATAGCAACAGGCATTTTTGGTGGAAATCCTGAAGATAAAACAAAAAAACGATCTCCGGGTGCATTTTTGATTGATAATATCGACTTTACACCGCTCTCTTCGTTGTCAGATACCATTTATGTTGATTATGTAAATCATGGTGAACGACCAGTTGTTTGGTGTGTTGGACAATCGGCATTATACTTTCGTTGTTGTGCAGATGATGCCGGTACGTTTGATGGAGCTTTGTTGAGTCCTGGATTTGGCTTTTATGATGGAACTGTTTTAAATCCTGGTGGATTAACTGCTTCTCCAGATGGTCATATGGCACTTGATGCTGAAGGTGGTCCAATTTTTTATCACTCAGATGATGGAGAGTTTGGAACTGGACTTGGTGTGTTAAATGTTCCACCACTCTTGTTGAACTATGCAGGACAAGAAATATTTCTTAATGGTGATATTATTGATCGTCCATTAGAAAAGACTAAAGAATACGATTCGTATCAAAAATCATATATGTTTTTTAATAGTGATACCGATTTTTCTGGTATGACAATTGTTAATAATGATGTACTACATCTTGTTTTGCGTGATCGACTTCTTGAACCAATTATTGTTGGTGGTGAATCAGCACATTGGTTTGGTGGTGGATTTGCAATGCCGATCCTTCGATTGAGCAACACATTCCTTGAATGTCATGAATCAATCGGTATATCAGGAGTGAGACTGGTTGTTAACGATGCATTTGGTCCTATTGGAGCATTTGGATTTGGTGAACCTGATTCAGAGTTTAATAACTCTGCAATCATCTGTTATAACCATGGCGATGATTACGATAAAATCAGAGGGTTTGGTCGTGTTATTGGACTTGGTACCGATCTTAATTTATTCTGTGATGGAACAACAGCTCCCGAGTTAGATTCAGCATTTTTAAATGTGTTTCGTAGTCATAATCAAGATGATTCTTTAGGGTTGCCTGTTCAGCTTACATTGGAAGTTGCTCCAGAACCATTCTATTTCTGGGATTCGCCTTCATTGGTTCCTGATGATAATCAAGCATTGCAAGTTTTCTTTCTTGCAAATGAAGCGTACATGGAAATTGGTTGGAGAGATTTCGATGGATTCTTTAGGTTGAGTGGTGGAGATTATTTTCCTCAAAATATTTTTCCATGGGGTGGCGTTCCATTCGGTGATGAAGATTTCTTCAGTAATGATTTTGATGAAACACAACAAGCTGAACTATTTATTGCAGGTAACGGATTTGCTTTTGAATCAGTTGATTCTCTTGGTAATCCAGCTCCTTCAGTAATAACAACATTTGGTCAGCCAGGTGTCTTGTATGTTGGATATGGTGGAAAGTTAGTTCTTATTGATCAGAACCCAATCACTCCACATGCACATTTTGACATTCCAATTGGAATATTAAATGATTCATTATCTTTAACATCTTTATTTGCTGAAGTAGATATAGCAAGCGACCAAGCATTTTTTGGACCAGAATATGGTGTTCAGCCGTATGCAATTGATTTAGATTTCCTTGGTGGTGCTCCTTATGATATTGCTTCTCTATTTAAAGATCGTGCAGGCATTGTTAGAATTCTTTGGGGTGGAGGTCCTGGTGGAGTTATTCGACCTGCAGGATTTCTTCCATTGAAGTCTAACATAGAAGGTATTGACACAAGTCAGTATCGATCTTTGAAGTC
Organism: Candidatus Babeliales bacterium; assembly: GCA_016763165.1. Taxonomy (GTDB): domain Bacteria; phylum Babelota; class Babeliae; order Babelales; family CAZZPM01; genus CAZZPM01. Next base: position 4,746 of record JAESUJ010000028.1, on the reverse strand, counting down.
ATCAAGTAAATCAGCAGGTATTGATCGTAATGGCAGAAAGAGACAAGGTGGAATACAGAATATTACACGTGCAACAACTCCAATTAATCTACCAGTGATATTTTCAGGTTCATACATCACTGTTGGGCCAGATGCAGTAGTCGAACAGTTCCAAGTGATGGGTTCAATTGTTACTGATCAATTCCATCTTCATTTAACAGGTGATGGTTTGGGATATTCAACCGTTCGTGAAATGGTCTGGGTACCACAAAACATTCTTGGAGAAGGTAGCTTTGCTGCTATCGTAATGGATCAAGATGCACATCTTGGTTTAGGATCACGAGAATTCAATGAGCATTCAGTACGAGCAATGAATTTACTTGGTGATAGTGGTGTTACCATCTTCCCGAATGGTAATTGTGTTATTGAATTGAATGAAGATCTCATTATTCATGATCTGAATGCAATTGTTCCAACAGAGTTATTTGGTGATGTAGCAGTTGGTGAGCGTCATAGAATTACCTTTATATCAAAAACAGGAAAATCTGTTATTATTCCAGAAGGCGGCGAGTTAAATCTTGGTGCATTTGGTCAGTTTGGTTTAGGTGGAGTTCCTCTTGATGCAGATGCTATTGATACACAGCAAATTTCTTTTGCTGGCAATGCTCAACTGATTGTTGAACCTGGTGCAACCATCAGATTCCCAAATGTTGAAATTGAAAAAGCGCCAATTTTGTACATGAATGATCAATCAAAGTTGATATTCAAATCTGACAGAGATAATAACAAACCAGCTCCTGCATATTCAAGTGATCTTGATAAGTATCGCTCAAAAATAAAGGGTGTTGGCAAGATCTGGTTGAATAGAAATGCAACTATGGAAGTCTTTAACGAATCCATGGTAAGCATTGAGTGTGATGGTGACGGAAGTATAACACCAAACAGCTTTATTCAAATAAGCATTCAACGTGATGCACAAATGTTAATCGGTGGCCCTGACAATAATGGTGGAGCGTTCCAAGTTGGTAACTTGCTTCCTTTGTCAATAACAGCTCCTAATTATGGTGTTGCTTTCAGTCTTCGTATTAATGGTGCTGAAGCGCTTGCAAATATTGGTAAACATGGATTTGTTGGATTTGGTGCTGGTGTTCTTTCACAAGCAGGAAATCAAGTAAATACATGGGATCTGATAGCATTGCACAACGTTGCATTCACAGAAGTTCAAGTACTCGACGGCACATTCAGTCATAATCAAATTTATGATGGTGGTGGAGAAGCTGGTGCAGGAATTGATCCATTTGGAACAGAAGGTGCATTACTTGCTGTTGGACCTGCTGCAGAGCATGCCTTTATAATTGGTGTTAAGGATGAATCTAAACAACCTGTTGTTCGTGGTGGTGGAAATGTGGTTATGGTTACAGCTGATGCAACTGCTCAGTTTGATGACCTTGATGCAACTCCAGATAATCCACTTTCACTCGTTGCAAATCCAATTTTAAGTTCATCTGTTGAGTTAATTGACGATGTTATTGAAGACAATGGAAGATATAGCATCTTAGGTTCAACTGATCTGATTCGTCAGAAATCATCTATTCCTTTAGGAAATGGTTTCTTTGCGATAGACACAGTCCCTGGTTCTGTTGATGATGCAGCATTGCAAAATGCAAATCTCGGTTTTGGTACTCCACGTGGATTCTTCCAATACATTTGTCATCAAACCGTTAGAAATCAAACACCACGTCGATTTGCTTCGTTTGGTCTCAATGATGGCCAACGTCGTGCAGCATACATCATCGGAGAGCTCAACTTAGAGAATAACATCGTACGAAGAGAAGATCGCATGGTAGCAGGTGTGTATGGTAATTCTGATTATGCAGTTTCTGTACGACAAGGTTATCTCCGTGTCGCAACAGTAAACAATAATGAGGATCCAGGAACATTCAGTGTTGCTCATGATCAATAATCTTTAAAAAGGACGTTAATGGAGGGGCGGGCTTTCCGCCCCCTTAAAAAAAACGAATTTGTAATAAGGAGTATTAAATGAATAAAACAATGAAGAAGCGCATTGTTACAGCAGCCTTCCTTGGATTGGTTGGGAGCTCTGTACAAGCGTATGAGTTGCGTACGCCATGGTTGACCGAGCGGGGGCCTCTCACATATATTTTTGAAGATGACAAAGATGATGACTATTCATTAAATTTCTGGCATGCAGTGCATACACGGATTGCACAAAAATCGTTTAAAGAGCATGGAACAACAAAGCATCCATTGACAGAACTTATGTTTGGCAAGTCAGATTTCAAGTTATCAGAGGCTATGCCTAACTCACATGCAGACATGAAAACAGAATTTTATCGTTCAGCATTGAGAACAGCTAAGTTGCGTCCACGTGCCCAGTACAACGAAAGAGGTATAACAGTTGGTGGCCGATTTGAGTATCCAGTTTATGAAGACAAAGGACGAATCGGACTTCGTGTTACTATTCCATTCCGATCTGTAGAAATTGAACGAACAGATTGGACAGGAACTCCGGGCGATGCTGAAACCAACAGAACATTAGTTTCAGGTTTTGTAGTGAAGAAGGATGATATAGGAAATGATATAAATGATGTTGCTACCTTAACATCATTTGCAATGCGTATGGATGCATTTGAAGCGACCAAGCAGACCCAACAGGGTAATTCCATGTTATTTGTTTCAAGTGCTGGAAAAGTAAATGCTGGTGGATCTGTATTTAATGATGACAGTAATGTTGCTTTTGAACCAGGAATTAATGATTTAGCATTTGTTTACAATAAAAAAGAAGGGCCTCCATCTTTTTCTCCACCAAGTGCAATTGCTGCTGTAGAAGGAACTTCAAAATTTGTTAGATTTGATCCTACTGTTTCATTGCAAGACCATACAGAGGGAGTATATTACGGCTTTGGTAAAGATGCTGCATTGATAGAAAAGTACAGAACGTTTTTCGAAACTGGCAGTAAGACCGTTTGCCAACGATTGCAAGATCAAGCATTAAAAGAACATTTATGGATTGTAAAGGTTGGAGATGGCTCTGTAGTGACGAGTAACACACAACTTGATATCGCACGGGAATTGTACTCTACTCAAAATGAAGCTGATCACAATGAGTATCAGTGGCTTTATTTGAATGGTGTTGAATTCAAATCAGAAAGAAGAACTGGTCTTGGTGATATCGACCTTGATTTCTTTTATGAACATCGTTTTTTCGATGAATTGTTAATTGAAGCGATGATCGGTGTTAAAATTCCAGTTGGTGGATCATCTGATTCAACAGGAAATCCATACGGTCCACGTTTGGGCAATGGATCACATCCTGAAGTTAAAATTGGTGCAATGTTAGCATACCAACCAGTTGACTGGATGAGCATGAAGGTTGATATGTATTATTCTTTTGCGATTGAATCAGTTGAACATCGTGCAGCTGCATTTGAAGACACACAAATACGTCATCTTGGACCAAAAACAGATGCTAAAGTTGATTGGGGTTATTTTGTTGGTCGTTTTGACTTTAACTTTTTTCATCCAGAAACCAAGAGCATTTCAAGCATGATCGGTTACGAAATCTATGTTAAACAGAAAGATCATATCAGATTCAAAAGATCTCGTATTTCTTCATGGTTAGGACGTAGTCTTGTTGTGAATGATGCAGGAAATACTGTTTTTGAAGAAAATCTTCAGAAATTGGATAATTGTGTAGCAGAAAAAAATACTGATGCAATAGCACATAAAGTACGAAGCGAAGCTTCATACCGTGTTAACAAGTATTTGGAGCTCTTTTTGGGTGGTAGCTATACTTTTGCGGGTAAGAATGTACCTCAAGAGATTGATGCTCATGGAGGATTCCGCGTACAGTTTTAAATAAAACATTCTATTTTTAAAGAAAGAGGTCAGCATCTGCTGGCCTCTTTCTTGTGATTGGAAGTTTGCGACTTGTGATTCAGTAAAATTATTGCAATTAGAAAAGTATTTGTGATTTTCTGAAAATAATGAATGAAGATTATGTTAAATAAAGAAAGCTTTTTAAGATTTTTTAAAAGGAGATGTTATGATACAAAAAAAATATATTCTTATACCATTGATGTTTTTCACCCTCTGTTTTAATGGATTAGATGCTGGGAGAAAAAGTCGAAAAGTAGAATATTTAGCTGAAAATGATGATCAAAAGCAATTTGATCGCATGGGTTCTGGTGGTAAAATAAGATATTTAAATAGTGTGAAAAAAGAGTTAGGTGATGTTAAAGGTATGGACGAATTGTTTGAAAAGGACCATAAGAAATTAAAAAAAACATTAAAATATTTGGCAACGAGAGCTAAAGAATCTCCTGAAAAATATATAGAATCATATAATCACCTTTTAAGCGATTTGGATCAATCTAACCAAGACCTTGCTAAAGAGATACGAAGAGATGCCAAGATGGGTATTATGATTGGAAGAGAATCAAGTGATTTTGGTGATGAGATTGAAAGTTTATTTGAAGAACGAGGCAATAACGCACCTCAAGCACCGCCTAAGCCTATGCATCTAAAGTCCGGCGCATCTAAAGACAACATTGAAGACGGACTTGAAGCGCTTGAAGATTTAGCTGATGATCTTGAATTTAAGAACGGTGCGAAAATAAGGACTCAAGATGATTGGCAGAAATTTTGCAATGCATTTGCTGCCCTCGTTCAACGAAATCGCAACTGGGGTAAAGAAAAGTATGAATGGGATGGCAAAGATCTTGAGAAAAGATAAAAACTAATGAT
>JAESUJ010000001.1 GCA_016763165.1 Candidatus Babeliales bacterium | reverse complement strand
TTATTTTTCCTTGAGCAGCTTTTTCTTCATACCAACAGTACCGTTCTTCAAATGCTTTTCCGTATAAATCATGAAGATCAGGGGTTTCATCAGGAGAGAACAAGGTCCAGTTTGCGTTGCTGAGCATCCGTTTCATAAATAGATCAGGAATCCAGTTTGCTGTATTCATGTCATGCGTACGGCGTCGTTCATCACCAGTATTGCGATGTAGGTCGATAAAGTCTTCGATATCATAGTGCCATGTTTCTAGGTACGCACAGGTTGCACCACGGCGGCTACCACTTCGGCTAATTGCACAGGTGACATCATTGGCTATTTTCAGAAAAGGAACTACTCCCTGACTAGGTATTCCTACTGTTTTAATGAGCGATCCGGTCCCACGGATATGTGTCCAATCATTTCCAAGGCCGCCTGACCATTTTGATAGTTGAGCATTGTCGCCCAAACATTTGAAAATATCAGGAAGATTGTCAGGAATTGTTGTTAAATAACAAGAGCTGAGTTGTGGATGGACAGTTGCTGAGTTAAAGAGGGTTGGTGTTGAAGGCGCGTAGTGTAGTTGTGAAACTGTATGATAATATTCGATAGCTTTTTCAGTTGGGTTCTTCTCATTAATTGCTAAGCCCATAGATACGCGCATCCAAAAAATTTGAGGCAGTTCTATACGACGGCCTTCTAATTTTACAAAGTATCGTTCGTATAAAATTTGTAATCCCATGTATTCAAAAAGGTCATCACGTTCAATAACAAGTTCTTGTGCTAAGCGTTCAATATCAAATTGTTTAAGTCGTTCATCAAGAACCTTTCCTTGAATGGCATCTGCAAGATTGTTGATGAATGCTTTTTGATATGCTGCATGACGTGTTTCATCGGAAACTGATTTCCCTATAACTTCTTTGGAAAGTTTTTGTAATAAAATTCGTGATGCTATTTTACTGTATGCAGGATCTTTTTCAATCATCGATGTTGTAACAAGAATAAGATTAGTTTCGATATCATCTGTTGAAATGCCATCAAAAATATTTTTTACAGCAGCTTTTATAACAGTATCGATATCAATAATATTTTCATATTCTCGGATAGTGCGTTTGAGTGTAGCTATCATTTTATCGAGCGAAAAAACATCGTTTTTACCATTTTTTTTCTTTACCGAAAATAGAAGAGAAACATGTGATGCGTCTGTCTTATGAGAGGATAAAGCAGGAGTTGTTTCATTTTTTGTGAGCATTAAAAGTCCTTTCTTTTGGTTGGTAATTGCTAGTACATTGGAACATGAGGATGCATAAGTCTACATACAGTATTCTGGTAAATAATAATACTGTATGTTCTTTTGACGCATAATATAAAATGTTTCAGTCTGTAAAACTTCTGTTTTTTATTGATTGTTACTGTATTTTAAAATGCAGACTTAATCAAGATATCTCAAGTAACTTTTTTGTAAAATCTTTTTTTCAAAAAAAAAGAAAGTAAAAAAAAAGATTGTATAATTGAAAACCTTCTTCTTTTAATCTTCAGTTTTCCATCTTTTTTATAGAGGATTATAAAATAAAACAATTGAAATGTTATATTATTCAAATATACAAAATATCTACATTGTTCTGGTAATAATCATAGAAAATGGACTATCCACGCTCTTCAATTCGTATATGAGAACCAAGGGCGTTTTTTTCAATTACAAAATGGACGGGAAAGTTATCTTTCATAAGTGGCAGGTGTGAGACAATGATAATTTTTGCAAAATCATTCTGAATTTTATAAAGCGCATCCATTATTTTTTGAAGTCCTTCTTCGTCTTGAGAGCCGAATCCTTCGTCAATAATGAGAGTTTGTAATGCTGTTCCTGATCTTCGTGCTAGAAGCTTTGAGATGGAAATTCTGAGAGCAAGATCTATACGAAAAGCTTCTCCTCCTGAGAACATTTCGTAAGGACGGATGCCGGCGCTATCAGAAATATGAATATCAAGTGTCTCTTTAACGCCGCCTTTTTTTAGATCGCGAACTGACTCAATGAAAATTTGTGCTTGATTATTAGTAAGTTTTTGTAGTAGTCGATTTGCTTCAGATTCAATCTCAGGTACCATTTCTTCGATAAGTAGTGCTGGAATACCATTTTTACTAAACGCTTGTGCGAGGGTTTGATATTGATTGACTTCTTCTTGCAACGTTTTAATAACTTTTGTCTGCTTTTGTGATTGAGTGATTAAGATATCAATTCGTTGTAGTTCATTAGATGCTTTTGACTGTTCAATCAAGAGTGTTTCGAGCTGTTTTTGAGTCTGTTCAAGTTTCTGTTCAATCTCATTTTTTTCTACTTTTACCGATCTGTATTCGATCTCGAATGGAGGAAGTTTTGATTTCTCTGTTTCTACAGATTTAATTGATAATTGGAGATTTTTCAATCGGCTGATGAGATGTTTAATATCTGAGCGTAAAACTTTTTTATCTATTTCTTGTCTGTTCACCTGTTCTGGATTGATAGCTTGGTATAAAGCATGTAATTTTTGTTGAGTTTTGCTGTGTGATGATTGGTTGTAGTTCAGTGTTAAAATTCTCTTTTTTACTTCAGATAGCTCTAATTTGTTTGCTGTCAGCTCTTTGTTTGATTTTAGAGTTGAGCCCTCTATCTCTTTTATTTTTTTTTCATTGGTCTCTATTAATTGTAATAATTCTGCTTGAGTTGTCATGAGAACTTTATGCTCTTGGTTTTTTAAAATAAGTTCTTTTTTTGCAAACTCTAACTCTTCTTTTTGTTGTAAACAGGTCTGTATATTTTTTATGAGACTTTGTAATTTTGGGTGCTGTTCAAGGAGCATTCTTTTTAGTTGTGTGAGTATTTTTGTGACGCGGCTTCTTTGATGATTGAGAAACTTTTCTTGTTTGACAAGAGTGTTGTAGAGGAACTTTTTTCGTGCTGCAGTAACTAATTGATCACACAATGGGCAGTTGGTCGAACTCTGTTGTTCTAGTCGAGTCTTTTTTTCTTGTAAGTCATCTTTGCTTTTATCAAAGAATTGCAATTTTTGGACGAACATATGATAAAAAGATTTTCTTTTTTCAAACTTTTCTTCAAATGATCTCTGTTCATCTGTTGCTTGTCTGATCGTGGTTTCAATATTTTTATTGGTTTCTATTTTTTTAAGTATTTCTTTGATACAAGTCTCTATTTTTTTCTGTTCAGCAGTCAAATGTTGGTGTTCTGTTTTCTGTTGGGTTTTTTCTACTTCAAAAGCATTTTTTTCTCTCGTTAATTCATTGAGGCGCGTCTGTTCTGCAAGGTTGAGCTTTTCAAGACTGTTTCGTAAAAGTTCTTCTTCGGTTGAAAGTTCCATATGTTTTTTATGCGTAAGCTCGTGATGAGTAAGTTCTTGCTCTTTTGCTTCTATTTCATTTTTTATTTCATTTGAATTTTTCAGATGAATTGATGAGTGATGGATAGTTTTCCAACTATGTACAAGAGTCTGAATAGTTGTCAGTCCATCTTTCAGCTCTCTGTCTTCTTTTTCTATCTGGTTTGTAAAATGTTGATCTTCTATTTTTGATTTTTCTAAAGAGGTTATTTTCTTTTCGTATGTTTGTAATTTGTTTTTATACGAGCCGATATTCTCTCTGATGTTTTTTTCTTCAATTGTTGTTTTTATATAGATGCTTTGTAGTTCTTCTTTTTTCTCTATTTCTGTTTGAGAATGAGCGTTAAGCCTGGTGAGCATCTGTTGTTCTACCTGAATTGATCGTATTTTCTCTAAAGCTGCGCTTTGTAATTTTTGATAATGGTCGAGGCCAAGAATTGATGCTAAAACATCTTTTCGTTCTTTAGGTGATTTTTTTGAAAATTCGTTTGATTGTCCCTGTCGGATGAATGATGAATTAATGAATGTTTCGAAATCGACGCCAACAACACTGTTTATTTTTTCTTGTGTCGCACGAATAGTTTTATCTGTAAGTGATGAAAAATAACCTTTTTCCTGTTGTATTTCCAGATCGAGAGAGGTTGCAGCTTTGCTTTTACTTTTTATATATTCACGACGAACACGATATTTTTGTCGGTTGCAAGAGAATTCTAAGGTTACAAGCATACGTGTCTGTCCAAGGCGTAAAAGTCCGTCGTCAGGTTTGCTTACGTTGCTGACTTTACGCGCTTGCCCCCACATGGCCCATGTCATTGCATCAAGCAGTGCTGACTTACCATTACCATTTTTTCCTGAAAGGCAGATCAGGTGGTATGCATCGAAATGTATGACAGTTGGTGTTTCTCCGTAGCTGAGAAAATTTTTTATAACAAGTTTGTGGGGAATCATTCTGTACGCCTTAATTCTTTATAGACTTATTAATAGGGAGTAGTTACTTTATAATGGTTAGAATACTGAAAAACAGAGTAAAAATATAGTCTCAAATAGGAGTTGTATGTTTTGGCATCGATTATCGTATCGATCATTTGATTTTGTTCAGTTGTTGTTAACACTTTGCTTGATGGGAATCGGATTGCTTTCAGTTTTAAGTACAACACATACCGATACTGTGATGTACTCGTATTTTTTTAAAAAACAGCTAGTTGGATGTTGCGTTGGCTTGTCTGTTTATCTACTTTTAGCTGGAATGCCTTTGGTAACGTTGAGTCGCCTTGGTTATCAAGCGTATTTTTTTGCAGTTGGTCTATTGTTGTATACGTATTGTAAGGGATTTGTTGTGCTGGGAGCACGACGTTGGATATCGCTTTATTTTTTTAGAGGGCAGCCATCAGAGTTGATAAAGTTTTTACTCCCTTTTTTCCTTGGGTACTTTTTGTATGAGAGCTTTATTACGGCTCGTATTACAGCATCACGTTCGCGATTGTTGCTCTGGGGGATTCCATTGGGAACTCTGATTGTGACGGTCTGGTTAGTGAAAAAACAGCCAGATTTGGGTACAGCTTTATTGATTCTATTTCAAGGTCTTGGAATCTTGTGGACTGCGGGGTTATCACGTAAGTTTTTTTTATAC
>JAESUJ010000027.1 GCA_016763165.1 Candidatus Babeliales bacterium | reverse complement strand
TTTGTATTTGATTCTGACTTTATTACAGGATTATACCGATTTGTTCTATTTTAAATCTTTTCTATGTTCAATTGCGAGCTGGTCTGTTCTTTGCTGTTTTCTTTTAAGAGCCAGATAAAAAAGTTAGTCAATGCTTTATAACGAGGGCTAAATAATTTTTCTGCTGGAGTGCCCCGTATTTGTGTGTAAGGCAAACTGTGTCCTTCTGGAATAAAAAAGTCACTGTATGGAAGATAGTATTCTGTTGGTATCGTTTCAATTTTTATTAAGTGTCCTTTACAAATTCCTTGAAAGGTTTCAACTTTTCCTACTTTATAAGCAAAAGCAAGGGTAACCACAATATTTGCAGGTTCTTGATTATTAATGAGTCGCATGACTCCCTCAAGACCAAGCGAGTGCATAGCATACCTGGTCATAGTTCCAGGAAATCCTTTGTATCGATTAATAAAAAGACCAGAGTCATCAACTAAAACAGGTTTCTGTAGTAGATTCCATAGTAGATTCCATGCAGCTTCTGCTTTATGGACGGCAATCGCAACTTGATCATTACTTTGTAATTCTGGAAAATCATATTTAAATTGTATTACTTTAATATCAGGAGCGTAGTTTTTGTAATATCGTTGAACTGCACTAAATTTTACACTGTTACTTGTAGCAGAGTAAATAGATTTTTCGTTATGCATGTACTAGCCTTTGGCTATATCATTTATTGGTTATAATTATTCTATTTTAAATCTTTTCTACTTTCAATTACGAGCTAGTCTGTTCTTAGCTGTTTTCTTTTAAAAACCAGTTAAAGAAATTAGTTAAAGCTTTATGGCGAGGTCCAAATACTTTTTCTGCTGGAGTGCCACGGAGCTGTGCGTAGGGTAAATAATGTCCCTCTGGAACAAAAAAATTACTGTAAGGAAGATGATCTTTTTGAGGCATCTCTTCTATTTTTATTAGGTGTCCTTTACAAATTCCTTGGAAGGTTTCAATTTTCCCTGTTTCATGTGCAAATGCAAGAGTGACAATGAAATTCGCAGGCTCTTGATCATCAATGAGACGCATTACTCCTTCAAGGCCAAGAGAGTGCATGGCATACTTGCTCATGGTTCCAGGGAGGCCTTTGTATCGTTTGATAAAAAGGCCAGAATCGTCAACGAGAACAGGTTTTTTTAGCAGGTTCCAAGCTGTTTCTGCTTTGTGAACAGCAATCGCAATTTGGTCATCATTTTGTAATTCTGGAAGATCATATTTAAATTGTTTTACTTCAACATCAGGAGCATAATTTTTACAGTATCGTTGAATCTCACTGAATTTTCCACTGTTACTCGTAGCATAGTAAATAGATTTTTCGTTATGCATGTGCTATCTTTCGGTTACATGATTTAACGGTAATAATTTTTATTTTTAGAATAGCATATTTGTATGAAAAATATAGAGTGGGACGAAAGCTTCTTTTTATTAAAATTGTCAAAAGCAAAAGATCGAGATGAACAACTTGAGATATGCAGGTCAATGATTTGGCAATTTTATGCTCAATGTAGAAGAAGTTTTTCTTGGCGTGAAGTAATTACGCCATATCGAATTTTAGTTTCTGAAGTGATGTTGCAGCAGACTCAAACAAGTCGTGTTGAACAGAAGTTTGAACAATTTATGAACAAATTTCCAACTATACATGATTTAGCTAAAGCTTCATTACATGAGGTTTTAACTGTCTGGAGTGGGTTGGGATACAACCGACGTGGACGTTTTTTATGGCTAGCATCACAGATTGTTGTTGAGCAGTGGCAGGGGACGATTTCAGATGATCCTGACAGATTAGTTACGTTGCCAGGAGTAGGAAAAAATAGTGCAGGTTCAATTGTAGCGTTTGCGTACAATAAGCCGACTATCTTTCTAGAGACGAATGTGCGAGCAGTTCTGATACATTATTTTTTTTCTGATCGAGATGATGTTCATGATAAAGAGCTTTTACCGATTTTAAATGAGTTGGTTGATCGTGAAAGAGCGCGTGATTTTTATTATGCTTTGATGGATTTGGGTGTTTGGTTAAAGAAAAAATATAAAAATCCGACTAGAAAAAGTAGTTCATATAATAAACAGTCACCATTTGAAGGTTCAGTTCGTCAGGTTCGAGGTGCTATTTTACGTTGTCTGTTAGCAGAAAAAAAAGTGCAAAAAAACTATTTATTTGAAAAAGTTGGGTATGAAAAAGAGCTATTTGATCTGGCATTGAAACAGCTGGTACATGAAGAGTTAGTTTCAAGTGGTCGGTCTTTTTTTAAAATAAAATAAGATAAAAAGGAGTTTAGATGATAGGATTGGTTGCTGGGTTTATGTTGATGGGATCTGCAATTTCTGCCAATAAAATTGTCATGGCTGTTCTGCCATCGACTCTGTTTACCGGTATACGAATGTTATCAGCTGGGTTGATCTTACTTGCTATGGTTCTTCCTAAAAATGATCGATTCTCATGGGATTATCTCAAAAAAGATCTTATAGCTCTGTTTATGGTAGGTTTTTGCACAACATATGTGACATCGTTGCTCAAAGCTTGGGCATTGAAAAACTTGCTTTCATCAAAGGCTGCTTTTATTGCAAGTTTAGATCCTTTTGTTGCTGCACTCTATGCATATTTATTGTGGGGTGAAAAGCTAAGCTTGAGGAAGTGGGCAGGCTTGTGTATAGGCTTTACAGGTGTTATTTTACTGCTTCGTGTTGATATTGGATTTGAACAGTTTCATCATACGATATTAGATATTTCATTGCCTGAGTGTGCAGCTCTTGCAGCAGTAGCAATTGGTCGGTATGGCTGGATAATAGCAGCACAGTTTTTAAAAAAAGGTCGGTATACAAGTATGGAGCTCAATGGTATTTCGATGACTACCTCAGGGGTGGCTGCATTGATAACAGCAACGTTTGTTGACCCAATACAGTCAAGTTTGATGGCAATTAATCTGAAAACTGTCTGTGCTATGACTTACAGTATTATTGTAGGAAATGTAATCTCGTATAATATTTATGGCTACTGTCTTAAAAAATATAGCGTTACAATGGTTTCGTTATTTGGTTTTATTATCCCATTAACGGTTGCAACGATAGGTTTTTTCTTTTTGCATGAAGAATTGACAATTCGATTTGTTGTTTCAGCTCTGATTGTTTTTATCGGTTTATCAATTTTCTATTCAGATGAATTAAAGAAAAATATATGTTAGATTTTTTTAATTACTCTATTATTTTGATTAAAGTAAGAACTTACGTAATCAATTATATTATTTGAATTTGTATTGAGAAAGCTCAAGACTGCATCGTCATTTTATTCTGATACAGTCTAAGTAAAACAGTTATTATATTATTAATAACTGTCTGAGCAATGATCTGCAACAAAGCTGCAGAAAATTTGATTTTTTACAATATATGTGGATTCGATCTTAAAACTATATGTAACAGTTATGTTCATGTTTCATGTTTAAGATAGTTACAATGTTGATAATTCTTGATAATAGAACAATCCACTATGTTAACGAAATCAAAAAAAGATATTGATTAATATCTTCTGTTATCACGGTTTTCTTGAGGGCGTGCTTCGTTGATACGAAGAGAGTTGCCATCAAAGCTGTGACCGTTAAGTTCAGTGATAGCAGCATCAGCAGCAGCTGAATCAGACATTTCAACAAAACCGAAACCACGAGGTTCGCCAGTATATCGATCTTTGATAAGTTTAACTGCGCCAACTTCTCCAAAAGTTACAAAAAGTTCTTTTAGGGATGCTTCAGTTGTGGAATTAGGCAAGTTGCCTACATAGATATTCTTCATTATAAAACTCACTTTATAAA
>JAESUJ010000026.1 GCA_016763165.1 Candidatus Babeliales bacterium | reverse complement strand
TGAGTCTCTCAGGGTCAGCCATTAAAGCAGAGCCTGAACCAGATTTTGTAACAGTTTTTGATGGGCATCCTGCATTCAAATTAAACATGTCAAACTTTTTATCGATTATTTTTTCGATAGCATTTTCTATGAAGTCAGGACGATTGGCAGAGACTTGATACGCAATAGGATGTTCAATGTTTTCGTAGATGAGAGAAGAGTTCTTTTTGGCATTAGCTACGCATGCAACGTGACGCATTTCGCCAAATAAAAGTATGTCAGGAGAAAATTCTCTGATTAACTGTCGTAAAGGTGAATCGGTAACACCATCAAGTGGTGCTGCCATAAAACGTGGAAATGATGTTTTTCCAACAGTTATTTTTTCATGCCAAAAAGTATTACTCATATTTTACTCATCATATTTTTTAGGTCTGTTTAAGTGGTGTGGTGTATTGGATTCATATGCATATGCTATTTGATACAATAATTCTTCTGATAATCGAGGTCCAATAAATTGAAGACCAATTGGAAGACCTGACTTTGATAATCCACAGGGAACTGAAAGTCCAGGCATGCCGGTAACACAGTTTGGCAGTGTAAAGTAATCATTCATGTACATCGACAAAGTATCATTGCATTCTTTGCCAAGTTCAAATGGCAAGGTTGAGGTTGATGGGGTAATGATAGCATCAACTTCCTGAAACGTTTCAAGAAACTCTGCCAATAAAACATTACGAACTTGTTGAGCTTTATCATAATAAGCATCTTTTTGGCTGCTTCCAAGAACATAGTTTCCCATTAAAATTCTGCGTTTAATTTCAGCACCCATATTTCTTTCACGCGTTTCAGTGTACATTTCTTGTAAAGATTCTGCATCGGTAAAACGAGATCCATATAAAGATCCATCAAATCGAGCAAGGTTTGAAGCTGCTTCAGCACGAGATAAAATGAAATAAATAGAGATGCCATATTTAAATGCAGGCATCGAAATATAATTTATTTTTACACCAAGCTTTTCAAGATCATGGATTGCTTCTTTGAATCGTAATTGAATTTCAGGATGTACTGCATCACTTTCTAACGCATCTTTGAGAACGCCAATAGTGATGTCTTCAGGCATTTTCCCATTAAGTTTTTTTGTGTAGTCTCGTTTTGGCTCAGGTAAAGAGGTTGAATCTTTAGGATCATGACCCGATAAAGCTGATGCAACCAGTGCGTTGTCATATACGGTTCGTGTTAATGGTCCTGGTCTATCAAGTGAAGAACCGAATGCAATAAGTCCGTATCGAGAAAAGAGTCCGTATGTTGGAAGAAGTCCTACAAGATTACAGAAACTTGCTGGTTGTCTAATAGATCCACCTGTTTCTGTTCCCGTTGCCCATGGGACAAGTCCTGCTGCAACAGCAGCAGCTGAACCAGAGCTTGAGCCACCCGGACTATGCTTGTGATTCCATGGATTTGGTGTAAGTCCAAAAGCGGAGAATTCTCCTGATGAACCCATAGCAAATTCATCCATATTTGCTCGTCCAATCGAAAACCCACCTTCACTAATCACACGATTGACAATAGTTGAATTGTATGGTGCGATATAATCTTTAAGCATATTTGATCCAGCTGTAGCAAGTCTTCCCTTTTGAAGGGTGTTGTCTTTAATCAATGCTGGTATGCCGTATAAAAATCCATCTTTATTTAATTCGTCTAATTCTAATTCTGGTTTCCAAAACTCAAGTAAAGCATTGAGTTCAGGGTTATATTTTTCACAGCGTTTATAAAAAAATTGGGCAACATCAGAAACTGACACTTCATGTGTTTCAAGTAAGTGGGCAATTTCTTTTATCGTAATAAATGGCTTCATTTATGAAATCCTTTGATAGTTTTTCGGAATATTATTTTTGGCTGATGATTTGAGGCATGACAAAATATTGATCTTCGCGATCAGGGGCATTGTCTAAAAGTAGATCTGCTTCAAATTTAACAACTTTATCCTCACGAAAAACATTGAATGGGAGGTGTGGCTCTTGAGTATTTCTTATGTCTGCATTAGCGAGTTCTTCAGTGTATTCAATAATTGTCTGTAACTGTCCCGCAAAAAGCTCAATTTCTTTGTCATCAAGTTTTAACAAAGAAAGTTTTGCGACTTTCAATAACTCTTCTTTCGTAAAAGTAGCCATATACTCCACTCGTTTTATTTGAAAATTACTAGGATTTGGATTCTTCTGTATAACACCAGAGATCAGCCCGTTTTGACGTTAAAATCAATAGTGCAATCATATGAGGAATAATAACAGGAATTATAAAAAAATCAACAATTGTCCAGACCGTCTGTACATCAGCAATTGATCCGATAAAGACGACACTGCCGATTGCAAGGTAGTAAAGGGGCAGTAGTTTTGAGTTTACAAAATATTTGAAGCATTCACCGCCATTGTACCCATTTCCTAAAATTGTTCCAACAGCAAATAGAAAAGATGAAATACCAAAGAGAATGCTTCCAAAAAATGAAAAATGTTTTACAAATATATTTTGTATCATCATTACATTGAAAACTGCTCCAGGAGCGGCCCAAGCGCCAGTGCTGAGGATGACAAGTCCGGTAAGTAAGCATAGAAGGCCATTTGTATAAACTGATATCATAGCAAGCGTTCCTTGTTGTGCTGGATCTGCTGACGTTGATGCTGAATGAGGAAATGTTGATGTTCCAACACCAGCTTCATTTGATTGCAACGCACGAGCAAGACCCCATCTGAGTGCATAAAACCATCCAAATCCACCTGCAAATCCAGTTGCTGTATTTGGTGACCAAAGGCTTGTGAAGATAAGTTTGATCGATGGAATTATTTGGTCCATATGAAAAGCTAAAATGGTAAAGCATGATCCACAGTAGAGTACAAACATATAAGGGACTAAGATTGCATTAATTGAACCAATTCGTTGGATGCCTCCAGAGAGAATGATTATTGTACCGATACCTAAACAGAGTCCAGTTACTGTTGGTGAAATACCAAGTGGTTCTAAAGGCATAGCGGTTGTATTTGATTGATTACTACACTATGCGATCAAAAGAGTAGCTCCAGCTATAGCGTATACATTTGCCCAAAAAGATCCAAGAGCCTCTTTGACGTATGGCATGGGACCACCATTGATGCTTCCATCTCTGTTTTTGCTACGAAATGAAAGCGCAAAGCAGACTTCAACATAGGTAGTTGCACAGCCAAACAGTGTTGCGAGTAAAAAACCTGCAAGAGCTCCAGGACCTCCATGACCAATAGCAATGATGGGACCAACAATGTTGGCAGTTCCTATGGTTGTTGACATGGCGGTAAATAATGCCTTGTAGGAAGGAATGGTGCTTTGAGAATGAAGAGGATCTTTTTTTGTTAAGCTTCGTAAAAAGGTTTTGCCTAAAAGGGGTAGTTGTCTTAATTGTACCCACTTTGTCTGGATGGTAATAACAATGCTACCAAATAAAACAAATATAAAAGGAATGAGTAAGAGTGTGTCAGTAAAAACTGATACCCAATGAGGAAAATTCATAACTTATCTGCCTTTGTGATGTGAATACTGGTTTACAGGGGAATTGATATCCATTTTTTACTTTTTATGCGATATAAAAATACAAGTCCCATTAAAGCAGTGTTAAGATAAAAACTGCTATAAATCAAGATGAATTTAATCAGTTCATCTTGAATGACAAGGACATTACCAAAAAAATATGCTAAAGGAAAAAAGAAGAAAAAGCAACTAAAAAAGCGAGTGTACATAACTGTTTTGACATCTCCAGCACCACGTAAAGCACCGGCTAAAATAAGTTGAATAAAGTCAAAAATAACTAAAATGCTAATAAATGGAAGAGCATCAGCGGTAAAGTCGGTGAAGCGGTTTTTGGGATCAAGCCATCCTATAAACCAATGGCGATTGAGGCATAAAATAATAAGGGTGAAGCTGATCATAAATGTTGATAAAATCATCACTTTTTTTATATCTTCTTTTGCACCATCAGGATTTTTTTCACCTAGTTTATTACTGACTAAAAAGGTGATAACTTGTGCAAAGGCGATCGCTGGTAAAAATGCAAAACGTTCTAGCTTTACGATTACATCATATGATGAGATGATATATTTTCCCATTGGAGCAAGCTGTTTTGCAAGCCAAACATATGAAACAGCAAGTGAAACCTTATCAATGATGATAGGGACACTTAAGGTAAGAAGCCGCCATGAATCTTTAATGTTGAAGAAATAAAAAAAAGGACGAGGGAAGTATCGAGAAAACGTCCCTTCTTTAGTAATAAACCAGAGAGCACCTACAATCATTGTCGAGTATTGAATAATAGAGGCAATTGCCGATCCCGTGAGGCCAAGTCGGGGAAATCCAAATTTGCCTAAAATCAAAACATAATCACTGATCATAAAGATGATAATACCACAAAGGTTTAAATACATAGGAACAGTGGTATTTTTCACCCCACGCATAAATCCAAGAAATGCCATAAAAATAAATGATAACAAGACGCTGATACTTCGTAGTTTTAAAAAAGGTGCGCCAATTGCGATCATTTTTTCACTACCACCAAGCCATTGAAAAATAGGTACTGCTGCTGTATAAATAATAATGCATTGTACCAATCCAATGATACATGTTGTCCAAAAGGTATCACCTAAGTGTCTTCCACAAGCATGATAATCTTTTGCACCATTGTGACGTCCAATAATTGCAACTGATGCAACTGGAATTGCTTCAGCAAATTTGGTAAGCATGTGTAAG
>JAESUJ010000025.1 GCA_016763165.1 Candidatus Babeliales bacterium | reverse complement strand
TGTTCAATCGCTTTGGCATACCATTGAATCTCTTGCTGTGCATACGCATCTTTGCGCAAAACAACAACGCGTGCATACGCTGAAAGACTTGCTGTTTCTATAACCTCTGTATACATACCCTGTGGCAACATGATACGTGCCTGTTCAGGACAGACTCCAGCATCAAGCAACTCATCATAAAATCTGATTGCTTCATCAGAAAACAGCCTCATTTTTTGAACAATTGCATCATGATTCTCTACTGGATCAGGCAATGAACCCTGCTTGATTTTTGGATCAACTTTTCTCACTAATTCAGGAACAAAGGACTCAGGAGTTGTCTTAATATACCGACGAGAAACTTCATTTCGTGCAAAACCAATCACACTTCGGAACCATTCACGAGCTATAAAAATCGGCATCTTAATACGAAATTGCAACTGTGGATGAAAGAAAGGTGTTATATGTTTATGCTTTGCCAAAAAGTGAATAAGCTTCTCATCGCCTCTTGGTAATTTCTTAATAATTTCCTGATTGCCTTCAGCATCCAAAACCATCTCTTCTTCATAAAACGATTCTTTATTAAAAGAGACACGTGCTGCATTAGCAACGGTCAAATCTGATCCAAAAGAATCAAGAAGTTCAACGCTTCCTATGCCATCAAATTGAATTATCTTTTTTACTGGTTCTTCTTTTTTGTACTTTTGAACCGCTTCTACGGACTGTTTTTCAATAATCATACTTACTCCTTATATAACTCCCCCCCTTACAATTTCAACATACAATTTTTTTAATTTTAAGAGCGTAACTATGCAGATTCATAACAAACTTTTGCACACTTTCTCCTTTTTTATTATTTAATCATCCAAAAATTTACGCATCAACTCACGTATCACAATTGGATTACCTTTTCCTTTAGTCGCCTTCATCGCTTGACCTACCAAGTAAGCAAATACTTTTTGATTGCCTCCACGATAATCAGCAACAGCAGATTGATTATCAACAGTTACCTGCATAACAATATCCTGTAGCTCTTCAATGCCACCAATCTGACGCAAATCTTTTTCTTGAATAATAATTGATGGATACTTTCCTTTTGTTGCCATTTCAACAAAAACCTCTTGCCCCATCTTGCTGTTGATGACACCTTTGTCTATCTCAACAATAAGCTCTGCAAGCATAGAAGGCTTTGCTCTAAAATCTTCTAAATCTATTTTATTTTGCTTTAAAAAACCAAGAACATCACGTAAAATCCAATTACTCGCCATTTTTGGCAACTTACATCTTTTAACAACTTCTTCAAAGTATGTAGCCAACTCAGGTGATTCAACCATATTGGAAGACTCATAAGCACTCAGACCATATTCATTCTGAAAACGATTGAATTTAAAGTGTGGCAGTTCAGGCATATTTTTTCTGATACGCTCAACCCACTCATCATCAACCACCAATAAAGGCAAATCTGGATCTGGAATGTATCGATAATCAAATGCATCCTCTTTAGATCTCATCGCAACAGTTTCTTGCTTTTTCGTATCCCATGAGAGCGTTTCTTGACGCACTTTTCCACCACTTTCCAATAAGTTAATCTGACGAACAACTTCATATTCAATGGAGGCAACAATAAATCTAAATGAATTCAAGTTTTTCAACTCAACTCTTGTTCCAAGAGGTTCACCTTTTTTTCGTACAGATATATTTATATCTCCACGGAATGAACCTTCTTCCATATTTACATCACTGATACCAAGATAGTACATGATACTTTTCAGACGTTGTAAATATGCACGAGCTTCAAAAGAGTTTGAAATATCAGGCTCTGTTACAATTTCAATTAATGGAGTTCCTGCACGATTAATATCAACAAAGCTTTCACCTGTTGCCATGTGCATATTTTTTCCCGCATCTTCTTCTATGTGAATGCGAGTTAAACGAATTTTTTTTACTGTTCCATCTGCACGTTCGATTGGCACATGCCCACCTAAACAAATAGGACGATCACCCTGTGTTATTTGATAATTTTTAGGAAGATCAGGATAAGTATAATGCTTACGACAAAATTCAGAAACACGCGAAATCTTACAATTTGTTGCAATACCAGCCATGATCGCACTATCAACAACTTTACGATTCAGTACAGGCAATGTTCCTGGCTGCCCGGTACAAATCGGACAGATGTTAACATTTGCAAGACTACCAAATTGATTCGCACAACCACAAAAAATCTTAGACTTTGTTTTTAGCTGTACATGTATTTCTATCCCAATAACCGTTTCATAATCAGGATGCTGTACCGTTACTTGTTCATCACTTTGTGCCATAAGAAATCCTTAACCAGATTATACATTTTAAAAACTATCTCTACATGTAGTAAAGTTTTACAACTGTTGATCACTATATCTTTTTTTCAAAAAAATGTCATGAATAAAAAGCAAAATACAGACGCTTTTATTCAGATCGAGACAAGCCGTACTTCATTATTGTTAACAAAATTCCTGTTGCCACTGATGCATTCAATGAAGCTGATAAATCTTCTTGTGGAATAGTAATTTTTATACCATGCCCCTGAAGCTCTCGTGATATTCCCTTTTCTTCATTACCAATGACCAGCACTTTTGCTACATCATATGTCACAGTAGATGCGTCAATGCCACCTTCTAAGACTGCCATATAAGGCTTGTAACCACTTCCTATTAAATCTTTTAACGCTGCTCTCAAAGAAGATGTTTGATAAATCTCAAGATGCTCAGCTAACCCTGCAGATGCTTTTAAAGCTGCTGCATTTAATGGCGCAGATCTTCCTCGTGCAATAATTATTCCATCAATACCTATGATATGTGCAGAACGAAGCATCGCACCCAAGTTACGAACATCCAAAACAGAATCAATCAACAATAAAAAAGGTTGCTTATCTGGAGTAAATGATTTCATTCGATATGGAAAAGCACCAACAAGCGCAGCTATTCCCATATGCTCTGTTGTATTTGTCAAGCGATCTAGGACCTCTCGAGTGACGTACTGAAGCTGAGGTGATCGAGATGGCAAATACCCTTTAATCCGATTCCATGCGCTTGGCTCTGGCTTTGTTATATACAGAGTGATAATTTGTCGTCTTTTCGCTTTTAAAATTTCAATAATTGGGTGCACACCATAAACTAACTCTCCGCGTTTATCATGCCCTATCTTATGTTGTTTCATGTATATTCCTATTTTAAACATGTACGTATTTTTTTTATTTTCACTTGCCATTTTTTATGTTAAGATTCAATGTGAAAAAAATGTTATTTGAT